>NZ_JBHSOF010000038.1:0-89628 GCF_042656005.1 Kitasatospora misakiensis
GGCGGCCCCGCCGTCCGCCGGCGCGGTCGAGGACCAGGCGGGTGCCGCGGGGCGGCCCCGTCCGCGTGGCCGTGCCCCCCGCCGCCCCAGCGGGCGCGAGCGGCACGACGAGAAGATCACCGTGTACGTGTCCGCCGAGGAACTGATGGACCTTGAGCACACCCGGCTGGTGCTCCGCGGGGAGCACGGCCTGGCGGTGGACCGCGGCCGGATCGTCCGGGAGGCCATCGCGGTCGTGCTCGCGGATCTGGAGCAGCGCGGCGAGGCCAGCATCCTGGTACGGCGGCTGCGCGGGCGCTGAGCGCGCACCTCGGGGCCGCGGGGGTCCGGGGTACGGCGGCGGGTCGGGCGATCGGGTGCGGCGCGTCCTGGTGCGGAGTCCCGGCCCGGGGAGCGGGCGGGGCCCGGCGTGTCGACGGCCCCGGTGCGGGGCGGGCGGCGGCTCCGGGCGAAGATGGACCGTCATGCCGAGCACGTCCGAGAGCCCCGTCAGCCCCGTCGTCGCCCAGGCCGCCGCCGTCGCAGCGGCGGAGCCCGGCGCGTCGGCCGCCGTAGGCGGCGGTGCTCCCGGTACTCCTGGCGCCGATGGGCCGCAGGGCGGCTTCCGGGTCCGGCTGGACAACTTCGAGGGCCCGTTCGACCTGCTGCTGAGCCTGATCGCCAAACACCGGATGGACGTCACCGAGGTGGCGCTGGCGACGGTCACCGACGAGTTCCTGGCCCACATCCGGGCCATGGGGCCGGACTGGGACCTGGACGCCACGACCGAGTTCCTGGTGGTCGCCGCCACCCTCCTCGACCTCAAGGCGGCCCGGCTGCTGCCCGCCGCCGAGGTCGAGGACGAGGAGGACCTCGCCCTGCTGGAGGCGCGCGACCTGCTCTTCGCCCGGCTGCTGCAGTACCGGGCGTACAAGCGGGCGGCGGCGCTGTTCGGCGAACGCTGGGCCGCCGAGCAGCTGCGGCGGCCCCGCTCCGTCGGCCTGGAGCCGCGGCACGCCGCGCTGCTGCCCGAGGTCGTGATCGGCATCGGCTCCGAGCGCTTCGCGCAGCTCGCCGCCCGCGCGATGGCGCCGAAGCCCGCGCCGGCCGTCTACGTCGACCACATCCACACCCCGCCGGTGAGCGTGCGCGAGCAGGCGGGCCTGGTGGTCGGCCTGCTGACCGAGCTGGGCGAGGCCACCTTCCAGAAACTGGTCGCGGACGCGGCGGACACCATGGTGGTGGTCGCGCGCTTCCTGGCGCTGCTGGAGCTGTACCGGGAGCGGGTGCTCGCCTTCGAGCAGTCGGACGCGCTCGGCGAGCTGGTGGTGCGCTGGGTGGCGGAGGCGGACCGGGGCGCGGTCGACGTCACGGACGAGTTCGACCGGCCGGCGGGCGAGGCGGCCGGGCCGGCGAAGGGTGAGGAGGACGGGCGATGACGGCCGGGAACGGGAACGGGAACGGGGACGCGGGCGGCGGGCGGCCCGCCAGGCGGGCGCTCGGGCTGCCGGGGCGGCCGCGGGCCGAGGAGTGGCAGGAGCCGGCGCCGAGCGTGCTGGCGGAGGCCCAGGACGGGCCGGTGGCACCTCCCGGGGCCGTCCCGGCGGTCATGGCGGCGGTCACGGCCGCGGGCGCCGCCGCGGAGGCGCTGGAGGCGTTCTCGGAGCCCGTGCCGGCGCCCGTCCCGGCCTCGGTGCCGACGCCCGTGCCGGTCGTGCCCGTCGTGCCCGTCGTGCCCGTCGTGCACCAGAAGTCGGCCCCGCCGACCTCTCCCGCCGACCCCGGACCGGACGAGCCCCCCGCGGTGGACGGCGGGCCCGGGCTGCGGGCGGAGCTGGAGGCGATCCTGATGATCGTCGACGAGCCGGCCGCCGAGGCCCACCTGGCCGCCGTGCTGGAGCGGCCGCGCGCGGAGGTCGCGGCGGCGCTGCGCGAGCTGTCCGCCGAGTACACCGCCCAGGGCCGGGGTTTCGACCTGCGGCAGGTGGCCGGGGGCTGGCGTTTCTACAGCCGCGCGGCCTGCGCGCCGGCCGTCGACCGCTTCGTCCTGGACGGCCAGCAGGCCCGGCTGACCCAGGCGGCACTGGAGACCCTGGCGGTGGTCGCCTACCGGCAACCGGTGTCCAGATCGCGGGTCTCCGCCGTCCGTGGTGTGAACTGTGACGGCGTGATGCGTACCCTGGTACAGCGAGGACTGGCGGAAGAGGCCGGATCCGAGCCCGAAACAGGTGCGATCCTGTATCGGACGACGAACTACTTCCTGGAACGGATGGGGCTCCGCGGCCTGGACGAGCTGCCGGAGCTTGCTCCCTTCCTGCCCGAGGTCGACGACGTGGAAGCGGAGTCCCTGGAGGGCACGATGATCGCGGAGGCGGTCGCCGCCGCTGCCGCGCAGGCCGCGGACGGCAGTGGCGAGGCCGGTCGGGCTGCGCCTGATCGGTAGGGGGCGGTGAGGTCGGCCGAAACGACCGCACAGCCCAGACGGTAACGACGTACGGACACTTTGATGCGTAGCAGTGGTGGCAACGGCAGGAACAGCAGCGGCGGCGGCAGCGGCGGCGGTCGCGGCGGACAGGGCGGGGGCCGGGGCGGCGGCTCCTACGGGGGCGGCGCGGGCCGTGGCGGCTCCGGCGGCTCCGGTGGCTCCGGCGCGCGCGGGGGTTCGTACGGCGGTGGCTCCGGCGCGGGCCGGGGCGGTTCCGCCCGCGGCGGCTCCGGCTCGTACGACCGGCGGGACGACCGCCGCGACGACCGGCGGGACGACCGCCGCGACGACCGGCGGGACGACCGGCGGGACGACCGGCGCTACCCGGACCGCCCGCTGCGGCCCGAGGAGCGCCGGTACGACCGCCCCGAGTACGGCGGCGGCCCGAACGCCACCCCGGCCCGCGGCGGCTTCACCGGGCGTCGGCCCGGCCCGGCCCCGCGCCCGCGCCGGGAGGGCCAGGGCGCCCCGGGTGACCCGCGGCGCCAGCCGCAGCGCTCGCGCGAGCTCCAGGCCCGGATCGAGGACGCGGTGCTGGCCCGGCACGACAAGCCGGCCGTGAAGCTGCCGAAGACCTTCGGCGAGCCCGAGGGCGAGCGCCTGCAGAAGGTGCTGGCCCGGGCCGGCATCGGCAGCCGTCGCGCCTGCGAGGAGCTGATCGACCAGGGCCGCGTCGAGGTCAACGGCAAGCGGGTCACCGAGCAGGGCAAGCGGGTCGACCCGCAGAACGACGAGATCAAGGTGGACGGCCTGACCGTCGCCACCCAGTCGTACCTGTTCTTCGCCCTCAACAAGCCGGCCGGCGTGGTCTCCACCATGGAGGACCCGGACGGCCGCCAGTGCCTCGGCGACTACGTGACCAACCGGGAGACCCGGCTGTTCCACGTCGGCCGCCTGGACACCGAGACCGAGGGCATCATCCTGCTCACCAACCACGGCGAGCTGGCCCACCGCCTCACCCACCCCCGGTACGGCGTGACCAAGACCTACCTGGCCGCCATCCAGGGCCCGATCCCGCGCGACCTGGGCAAGCAGCTCGCCAAGGGCATCGAGCTGGAGGACGGCTACGCCCGCGCCGACAGCTTCAAGGTCGTCTCGAACGTCGGCAAGAACTACCTGGTCGAGGTGACCCTGCACGAGGGCCGCAAGCACATCGTCCGCCGGATGCTGTCCGAGGCGGGCTTCCCGGTCGAGAAGCTGGTGCGCACCCACTTCGGGCCGATCGCGCTCGGCGACCAGAAGTCCGGCTGGCTCCGCCGGCTCACCAACCCCGAGGTCGGTCAGCTGATGCGCGAGGTCGGGCTGTAACGGCTCCCCGCACCGCCCCGGAAGGGCCTCCCCGCCACTCGGCGGGGAGGCCCTCCGTCGTTCGGCGGGTCCTGCTGTGAAGCGGACCGCATCGCGGGGTGATCGCCTTGTCAGCCCAGTGATCCGTGGCCGAGTATTGCCACCTGACCACGACCCGCCGAGTGGCGGGACTGCGCCATCCGGCGCGGGACGAGAGGCGAACGGGGAGCGACGCCGTGTCCGATGCACCACTCAGCGCGCTGGGACTGGCCACGCCGGACGGGCGGGTCTACGCGGCGCTGGTGGCCAACCCGCAGTCGACCGCCGAAGACCTCGCCGGGCTCTGCGACCTGACCCTCCAGCAGAGCGTGCGGGCCCTGGACCGGCTCGCCCAGCAGGGCATGGCCACCCGCGCCCCGGTGGACCGGCAGCGCTTCCTGCCGGTCGCCCCGGACGTCGCGATCGGCACCCTGATCGGCCACCGCGAGTCCGAACTGCGGCACGCCCGGGCCGAGATGCACCGGCTGATGGACGCCTTCCGGGAGGCCTCGCGGTACACCGACCCGGCGCACTCGGTCGAGGTGCTGACCGGCGGCGAGGCGATAGCCCAGCGCCTGGAGCACATCACCGAGACCAGCCAGTACCAGATCCGCGGCTTCGACTGCCCGCCGTACATCCAGGACCCGGTGGCCAACATGCCGCTGCAGCGGCAGCGGCTGGGGGAGGGCGTGCGGTTCCGGACCATCTACGACCGGGAGGCGGTGGCCTGGCCGGGCCGGCTGGAGCGGAACATCCTGGTCGGCGTCGCGGACGGCGAGGAGGCCCGGGTCCGGCCGGTGCTCCCGATGAAGATGATCATGTCGGACGACCGGATGGCGATCATCCCGATCAGCGTCGGCGACAGCGTCCTCGACACGGCCTACGTGATCCACCCCTCGGCGCTGCTCCAGGCGCTGGACACGCTCTTCGAGGCGGAGTGGGAGCGCGCCGTCCAGCTGCAGTCCGCGCTCGGCGCCGGCGACGGGACGCTGGAGCCGGAGACCGACCACCGTAAGCTGCTCGGGCTGCTGGCGGCCGGCCTGACCGACGAGTCGATCGCCCGCTCGCTGGGCTGGAGCGCCCGGACCACCCAGCGCCGGCTCCAGTCGCTGATGCGGGAGCTGGGCGCCACCACCCGCTTCCAGGCCGGGATGGCGGCCCGGGAGCGGGGCTGGCTGTAGCGGGGCTGGTGGTAACGGGGCTGGTGGTAACAAGCGGGTGTCAGCTCCAGGGGGAGAGGGCCGCCCAGCGGCCGTCCGGGCCGCGTTCGACCTTCTCCAGCCCGATCACCGCCGTGCGGTTGAGCCGCCCGTAGATGTGCGGGTACAGCACATCGGGGGTGGCCCCGGGCGGCGGTGCGCCGTGCGGGGCCTCCCACTTGACCATCGGTTCCACCAGCGACTCCTCGATCAGCAGCACCATCAGCGGTTCGCGGGCGTCGGCGAAGAAGGCGTTGGCCACGGCGAGCGCCGTCTGCTCGTCCGCCGCGCAGTGGATGAACCCGTCGGTGAGCAGCGAGGCGGTCGCGTACGGCCGACCGGGATCGGCCAGCCAGTCGTCCAGGGGAGCGAGGTGCAGGATCATGCTCCTGTTGTACCCGCTCCGGCCGGGCCCGGGCGGGTACCCCGGCCGCCGCTCACAGGCCCGCCACCTTCGCCGAGGCGGAGATCTCGTACACCAGGGTGAGCGTGCGGCGGGCGCCCGGGCCGAGCGGGACGTCCCAGCGCACGCTGCCCTCGGTGTCGAAGGCGTCCGGCACGGGCGAGCAGTCCTCCTTGCGCAGCCGCACCTCCACCGCCGCCACCTCGGAGACCGGCACCCGTTCGCGCACCGCGACCAGCTGCTCGTCCCGCTCCTCCGGGCCGGAGAACCGGGACAGGTGCAGCCGCACCGTGCGGGTCGTCACCGAACGCTGGCTCAGGCCCGCGGTGGACTGCCGCTCCTCGGTCTCGCGCACCACGCGGTAGCCGTCCGAACTGCCGAAGGACAGCTCGGCGTCGGCGCCCGCCGCCGTGAACGGCAGCCGCCCGCGCCCGGTGAAGCCGCTGCCGCGGACCAGCTCGACCGGCCCGGCGAGCAGCGGGTGCCCGGCCGTGTTGCGGAACCGGACCGCCTGGGTCACCAGCGGCGACAGCTCCGGCGCGCAGGCGAACTCGCTGTGCGCCGGACCGCCGAAGGAGGCCAGCGGCACCCGGTGCGCCCGGCCGTCGGACGGCACGGTGGCCGGCGCCGGGGCGTTCAGCACCCGCACCTCGCCGCCGTCGTCCACGCCCGGCACCACGCCGTCCGGGCCCAGCTCGGAGATCGCCTCCTCGCGCAGCTCGACCTCGACGGTGCGCTTCTCCTCGGCGGTGCGCTCGCGCAGCGTCAGCACGTCCTCGGCGAGCGCCGGCGGTTCGGTGGCCAGCGCGGACCGGGCGGTGGAGAAGGTGAGCCGGGCCCCGGTCCAGGCCTCGCCGGTGCGCTGCCAGACCACCGCCTCCGACTCCAGCCGCAGCTCGCCGTCGGCCAGGGTGGCCCGGTAGGACGGCCGCCACAGCGCGCACGGCACCAGGTGGTGGACGGTCAGCAGGGCGGGACCGGCCTGGGCGGCCTCGACGGTGAGGTCGAGGTGGGCGACCAGTTCGGCGGGCCGCTCCTCGGCCTCCTCCAGGGCGCCGAGCGCGGCGGCGCGGTCCACCTCAAGCCGGCGCAGCCGGGCGCGGGCGGCGCGCAGCTCCTCGCCGTGCTGCTCGCGGCCGGCGTCGACCCGGTCCAGCTCGCGGTGCCAGCGGGTGCGTTCGACCTCGCCGGCGCCGGCGCCCTCGCCGACCTCGCGCAGCAGGTCGGCGGTGAGCTGGGCGAGCAGGGCCAGCCGGGCCTCCAGCCGGTCGGTCAGCCGCTCCTCCTCGCGGATCCGCCCTTCCAGCGCGTGCAGGCGGTGGCGCAGCCCGGAGTCGTCCGGGCCGGGAGGCAGGGGCGCGCGGGGCGTCCAGGCCCGGGTGATCCGGGCGTCCAGGACGCGCACGCCCGGGGTGTCCGACTCGGCGCGCAGGGTGCGGTCGACGGCGAGCGCGGTGAGCGGGCCCAGCCGCAGCCGCCGGACACCGGCGGCCAGCTCCACGGTGGCGGTGCGCTCGACCTGGGCGCGGTCCTCCAGACAGGTGACGGCGGTGACGGGGAGCGCCGTCACGGGACCGGGTGTGGTGTGCGCGCCGGGGCCGGGGGCGCTCGGGAGGGGGGTGACGGTCATCGTTCAGTTCCTCCGGTTTCCGCCGACGATGGTCTTTCCGGCCGGGATTCTGATCTGGTAGCCGCCGTCCAGCTCGGCCCGGCCGCCCGGCGGCAGCTCGACCCGCCGGAGCCGGGTGCTGGGCGGGCACTCGGGGGAGGGTTCCTCCGGGGCCTGCCAGCCGGGCCGTTCCTCGATCCGGATGTCGGCGTCGGAGCTGACCGGCACCCGTTCGCGGACCTCGACGGTGACCGGGCGGCCGAGCCGGTTGGCCAGCTCGACGTGGACCCGGTGGTCGAGCACCGTGCTGTTGTTCAGCATGCCCGCGGTGGACTCGCGCAGCTCGGTACGGCGCGTCACCTCGACCGACTCGGCGACACCGATGCCCAGTCGGCGCACACCGCCGGGGGCGAGGGTGGGCAGCGCGGCGGTGAGCAGGAACTCGTCGTCGACGGTCACCTCGACCGGGCCGGCGAGCACGGCGCGGGAGGTGCCGTTGGTGATCACCAGGGTCGCGTAGACCCGCTCCTCGACCGCGGGCACGGTGACGTACTCGGGCCGGACGCTCACCGCGATGTCGTCGATCGTGACGGTGTGCCAGGTGGCGTCGGACGGGATGTCGGCGGGCGCGGCGGCGTCGAAGCGGTGGTCGAAGGAGCCGGCGGAGAGGCGCGGGTGCACCGCGTGCTGCGGCAGCGGGAGCCGCTGCAGCCGGGCGCCGTACGGGCCGGCGGCCGTGCGGCTGACGCTGCCCGGGCGGTACGGGCGGTGCAGGGTGCCGCGGCGCTCGGCGTCGGTGTCCGGGCCGTGCAGCTCCAGCGCGGGGTAGTCGAGCAGCAGCTCGTCCGGGACCGGCGGGCCGGGCGGGGGCGCGAACGGGGCGGGGGCGCCGAGGAGGTAGTCGGCGGTGTCCGTGCCGTCGGCGGCGAGGGCCGGGCCGCCGAACGCCTCGCCGAACGCCTCGCCGGCCGCGTCCTCGGGGGCGCTCTTGCGGCGGGCCCGGGCCGCGCGGGGCGCGGGCGGGGGCGGAGGCCCGCCGTAGCCGGCGAAGCCGGGCGGCTCGTCCGCCGAGCGCAGACCGGCGGTGCCGCCGCGCGCGCCTCCGGCGGTCGGCCGGAAACCGCCCGGGGCCTGGGGGGCCGGGGCGGGGAACGACGCCGGAGCCGGGGGCGGTGGCGGGGCGGCGACGGACGGGCTGATCGGGGCGGAGACGGCGTGGACCGCCGCGGCGGGCCGCAGGGGGCGGTCGGGGACGGGGCGCGGGCCGGTCGCGTCGTACGCCGTGAACAGGTCGGCCAGGCCGGGCGGGGGCTCGCGCCAGCCGGAGGGCGGCGGGGCCGGCTGGCTGCGGCCGATCCGCAGCGAGCGCAGCTTGGGCAGGCCGGTGTGGCGGTTCAGGTCGGCGGTGGAGAGGGCGAGGCGGACGCCGGTCCAGTCCTCGCCGGTCTGCTGGGCGACGGAGGCGCGCAGGACCAGGTGGCCGGTGTCGGCGCCCTGGCGGTAGGCGAGCCGGTAGGAGGGCACCCAGCGGGCGGCCTGGACGGTGTACTCGAGTTCAAGTTCGAGTTCGAGGTCGAGCTCGGGTGCGGGCGGCGCGGCGGGATCGGGGTTCTCGGTGTCCGGGGCGGGGGTGGTGAGGGTGAGGAGGGCGGTGATCGCGGTCGTGATCGCCTCGGGCCGGTCGGCGGTGGTCGAGCGGGCGACCTGGTCGGCGAGCAACTCGGTCTCGTGCTCGGCGAGTTCGATGTCCCGGGTGAGCAGCTCGGCGCGCCGGTGGAGGCGGCCGAGGCGCTCGTCGACGAAGTCGGCCAGCTCCAGCCAGGCGTCGGCGGGCGTCCGGCGCAGCGGCTCGTCCTGCTGGCGCGGCGGCGGGACGGCGCGCAGCGCGGCGGTCTCGGAGACGGCGGCGAGCACCACCCGGTACCGCTCCCGGAGGGCGCTCTCGTGCTCGCGGGCCGCGTCCAGTCGGCGGCGCAGCTCCGGCAGGTCGGAGGGGTCGCGGAGTTCGGCGACCGCCTCCAGCCGGGCCTCGGTGACGGCGGTGCCGGTCGGGCCGGAGAGCACCCGGGCGCGCAGGGAGCGTTCGTCGATCCGGCGGGGCAGGCCGGTCAGCCGGAGCCGCCCGTCCGGAGGCAGGGCCACCCGGGCCCGGCGGCGGCAGACCGCGCCGGCGGCGTGGACGACGACGGAGTCCAGCACGGACGGGACGGAGGGGGTGGGCGGGGCGGGGGTGGTTCCGTCGGCCTTCTCCCCGGCCGACTCGGTGGTACTGGTGTCCTGCGGTTGATGCTGGTCGCTGCTGTGCTGATCGTTCACCCGGCCAACCCCTTCGTCGCGTACCGTCGGCGCCGAGCGCGCCGAGCCGCCCCTGGGCGGCCCCATCCTGCCGTGTACCGCTGCCCGCGTCCCCGGTTTTCCGCCGTGCGCGGCGCGCGCCCGGTGGCGTCCGGCCGATTCGGTGGGGCCGGTGCCGTCGGGTGCCGCCCCGGGGCCGGTGACGCGGGTCCGCGTGAGGGGGGACGGCCCGGGGCCCCGCGCGGTTGCGGGCGCTGCCACGCGGGTGGGCGGCGATGGGGGAGGATGGGGCGGACCGGTCCAGCGGTTCCGTCCCGCAGTTCCGTCCTGCGGTTCCGCTCTGCGGTTCCGTTCCGCAGTTCCGTCCCGCAGTTCCGTTCCGTGAGGAGAGCCACCCCGCCATGCGCACAGCCGTCGTCGTCGGCACCGGACTCATCGGCACCTCCGCCGCGCTCGCCCTCACCGGACGGGGTCTGACCGTCCATCTGGAGGACGCCGACCCGGACGCCGCCCGCACCGCCGCCTCGCTGGGCGCCGGCACCACGGATCCGGCCGACGGTCCGGTCGACCTCGCGATCATCGCCGTCCCGCCCGCGCTGGTCGGCAAGGTGCTCGCCGACTGCCAGCGCCGCGGCCTGGCCCGCTGCTACACCGACGTCGCCAGCGTGAAGGCCGGCCCGCGCGCCGAGATCACCGCGCTCGGCTGCGACACCGTCCACTACATCGGCAGCCACCCGATGGCCGGGCGGGAGCGGTCCGGACCGCTGGCCGCCCGCGCCGACCTGTTCGAGGGCCGGCCGTGGGTGCTCACCCCCACCTCCGACACCGACACCGAGACGCTGAACGCCGTCCTCGAACTGGTCGCGCTCTGCGGGGCCATGCCGATCGTCATGGACGCCGCGGCGCACGACCGCGCGGTCGCCCTGGTCTCGCACGCCCCCCAGCTGCTCTCCTCGCTGGTCGCCGCCCGGCTGGAGCACGCCGACGAGACCGCCATAAGGCTCTCCGGCCAGGGCGTCCGGGACGTCACCCGGATCGCCGCCTCCAACCCCGCGATGTGGGTCGACATCCTCTCCGCCAACGCCGGCGCGGTGGCCGACGTGCTCGCCGAGCTCGCCACCGACCTCGACGAGACCGTCTCCGCGCTGCGCGCCCTGCAGGCCGCCGAGGAGGGCGAGCGGCGGGGGGGCGCCGCGGGCATCGAGGCGGTCATGCGGCGCGGCAACACCGGCCAGGCCCGGATCCCGGGCAAGCACGGCGCGCCGCCCACCCGCTACGAGACCGTCGCCGTGGTGCTGGGCGACCAGCCCGGCGAGCTGGGCCGGCTCTTCGGCGAGGTCGGCGCGGCCGGCGTCAACATCGAGGACGTCGTGATCGAGCACTCGACCGGCCAGCAGGTGGGCTTCGTCCAGCTGGCGGTGGCGCCGGGCGCGGTCCGCTCGCTGGTGGCGGCGCTGCGGTCGCGCGGGTGGAGCGTGCGGGACTGAGGGTGGGGCGTCCGGGGGCGGGAGGCGGTGAGCGGAGTCGGCGTCGGCGGGTGCCCACCGGGCGGGGCCGGGTCGGGCGCCGGTCCATTAACCTTGAGGGAGACAATCCCCGGCCGGCCCCGTAGATCCGGGTCGCCATGTTCAGAAACCAGAGAGAGGTTCGTGCCGTGGACACTGCCGACCGAGCGCACGCCCCGGTCGTCGTCGCCATCGACGGACCCTCCGGCTCCGGCAAGTCGACCGTCTCCCGGGCGGTCGCCGTCCGGCTCGGCCTGAGCTTCCTGGACACCGGTGCCATGTACCGGGCGATGACCTGGTGGATGCTGGCCAACGACATCGACGTGACGGACGCGGAGGCGGTGGCCGTCGCGTGCGGCAAGCCGGTGATCGTGTCCGGTACGGACGCGGACGGTCCGACCATCACGGTCGACGGCCGCGACGTCGCCGGCCCGATCCGCGGCCCGGAGGTGACCGCGCAGGTCAGCGCCGTCTCCGCGGTGCCGGCGGTGCGCACCCGTCTGGTCGAGCTGCAGCGCGGCTGCGCCGAGGTCGCCGAGCGCGGCATCGTCGCCGAGGGCCGGGACATGGGGAGCGTGGTCTTCCCGGACGCCACCCTCAAGGTCTTCCTGACCGCGTCGGAGGCGGCCCGGGCGGAGCGCCGGGCGGCCGAGCTGCGGGCCAAGGGCCTGGACGAGGCGATCATCACCGCGATGGCCGCCGACCTGGCCCGCCGGGACGCGGCGGACTCCTCACGGGAGACCGCTCCGCTCGCCCAGGCCGCGGACGCCGTTCTGGTGGACACCAGTGAGCTCACTCTGGAGCAGGTGATCGACCGGATCGCCGCTCTGGTCGCGGAGCGGGCCGGGTCCGCGCTGTCGACGGTCTGAGAACGGTAGGACACCGGTCGGTAGGACACCGGCCGGTACGACTTTTTTGATCCGGTTTTCTGATCCGGTCCGACGGGCCGGATCATCCGGTGAACGACGGGGTGCCACGGTGGCACCCTGAACCATTCGCGCTGCCCCGGAGGGGCAGGTACGCACGGCGCGCCCCTGGGAAGGGTCGTGCCGGGAAACGGACAGTACGAAAATGACCGCAGAGCACGACACCGCCGGCCACGGCGAGCTGGACGCCGACGAGTACGCCGAGTTCATGGCACTCGCCGCCGAGGAGGGCTTCGACCTCGACGAGTTCGACGGCGAGGGCAGCCACGTCCCGCTGCCGGTCCTGGCCGTCGTCGGCCGCCCGAACGTCGGCAAGTCGACCCTGGTCAACCGCATCATCGGCCGTCGCGAGGCCGTCGTCGAGGACAAGCCCGGCGTCACCCGCGACCGCGTCACCTACGAGGCCACCTGGAACGGCCGCCGCTTCAAGGTCGTCGACACCGGCGGCTGGGAGATCGACGTCCTCGGCATCGACGCCATGGTCGCCGCCCAGGCCGAGCTGGGCATCGAGCAGGCCGACGCGGTGCTGTTCGTGGTCGACGCCACCGTCGGCGCCACCGACACCGACGAGGCGCTGATCAAGCTCATCCGCCGGGCCGGCAAGCCGACCGTGCTCTGCGCCAACAAGGTCGACGGCCAGTCCACCGAGGCCGAGGCCGCCTACCTCTGGTCGCTCGGCCTGGGCGAGCCCTACCCCGTCTCCGCCCTGCACGGCCGCGGCTCCGGCGACCTGCTCGACGCCGTGATGGCCGCCCTGCCCGAGGCCCCGCCGCAGACCTTCGGCAACGTCGCCCCGGGCGGCCCGCGCCGCGTCGCGCTGATCGGCCGCCCCAACGTCGGCAAGTCCAGCCTGCTCAACAAGGTCGCCGGCGAGGACCGGGTGGTCGTCAACGAGCTGGCCGGCACCACCCGCGACCCGGTCGACGAGCTGATCGAGCTCGGCGGCAAGACCTGGAAGTTCGTCGACACCGCCGGTATCCGCCGCCGGGTCCACCTGACCGCCGGCGCCGACTTCTACGCCTCGCTGCGCACCTCCTCCGCGCTGGAGAAGGCCGAGGTCGCCGTCGTCCTGATCGACTGCAGCGAGACCCTCGCCGAGCAGGACACCCGGATCATCTCGATGGCCGTCGAGGCCGGGCGCGCCGTCGTCATCGCGTACAACAAGTGGGACCAGCTCGACGAGGAGCGCCGCTACTACCTGGAGCGCGAGATCGAGCGCGACCTCGTCCAGGTGCAGTGGGCGCCCCGGGTCAACGTCTCGGCGAAGACCGGTCGGCACATGGAGAAGCTCGTCCCGGCGATCGAGACCGCGCTGGCCGGCTGGGAGACCCGCATCTCGACGGCCCGCCTGAACGCCTTCCTCGGCGAGCTGGTGGCGGCCCACCCGCACCCGATCCGCGGTGGCAAGCAGCCGCGCATCCTGTTCGGCACCCAGGCGGGCACCCGTCCGCCGCGGTTCGTGCTGTTCGCCTCGGGCTTCCTGGAGGCGGGCTACCGCCGCTTCATCGAGCGCCGCCTGCGGGAGGAGTTCGGCTTCGTCGGGACGCCGATCTCGATCTCGGTGCGGGTGCGGGAGAAGCGCAAGCGCAAGTAGTAGGTGGTAAGGAGGAAGGGTCCCGTCGGCCGGTCTCAGGACCGGGCGGCGGGACCCTTCGCCGTACCCGCCCCGGGCGTGGGGGCCACGGGGTCGTGGGCCCCGGGCGGGGGTGTGGGGGCCGCGCTGTGGGGGCGCGGGGTCAGTGGTGTTCGCCGCTGCGGCCCGGGGGGAGCGAGAGCAGGCTGCGGTGGCGGCCTCCGCTGGTCCCGCCCGGGCCGCCCGGGCCGTGGCTGTAGGCGGTGCCCATGACCGGGGCGGACGCCGGCACCGGAACCGTCACCGGGGCCGGTGCGGGCACGTGGGCCGCCATCGGGTGGGGGACGGAGCCGAGGTAGCCGGCCGCCACCCAGCCCTGGCCGGTGCCGTACTGGGCCTGGGAGTGGGGCTGGGCCTGCGCCTGGGCCTGGCCATGGGCCTGGCTGTGGTGCGTCTGGCCGTGCGGCTGGGAGGCGTGGGGCGGGGTCTGGGCGTGGAAGCCGGTGGCGTACGGGCTCGTCGAGTGCCCGGTGTGCCCGGTGTTCGCGCCGTGACCGGTGTGCCCGGTGTGGTGGAGGTGTCCCGTATGGCCGGGGTGCTCGGCGGGACCGGTGTGGTCGGGGCCGCCCGGCTGGTTCGGCATGAACTGCGGGATGCCGATCGCCTGGCCCCCGTACGTCTGGAACGCCTGCTGCTGCGGCGGGTACGAGCGGTGGTCGGCGGCGCGCCCCGGAAAGCCGTCCCGGACGGCGAAGCCGGCGAACTTCAGGTCCTCCTCGCCGGAGCGGTCGCCGGGCAGCGCGCGGAAGAGGCGCCGGTACTCGGAGTACAGCTCGTCGTAGATCGGCGTCGTCGAGTGCGGGTGCTCGGCGTCGTACGACGGGCGCATGCCCGGGATCGCGCGGGAGGCGGTGGTGGACCGACGGGGGGACGCGGGGACGTCGTAGCTGTACACGCAGGGCCCAACGAGCCAGGGCGCCGGGGGATGCGGGGTGTGCGGGCCCGGCCGGAAGGTGGCCTGTGCCGGTCGGTGACCCGCGCGGGTCGGCAGGCCAAGGGCGCGCCACGGCCGGGCGCCGCCCTTCCGGTGGAGGCCGCTCCGCGGGGACGGGCGGCCTCCACCGGAAGGGCGGCCGCCGGTCCGCGGCGGCCGCTCACCGGGCCCGGGGCGGCTGCTCACGGGGCCCGGGGCGGCTCAGGTGCCGGCGAGCGGGAGGGAGGCGGCGACCACCTGACCCAGCGACACCGCCCGCTCCAGTGCCTGGCGCAGCAGGTCCTCGCGCGGCTGCCGGCCGACCATCCCCGCCGGGACGGCGTACATGGTCACCTCGCCGAGCTGGTTGGCGGCGAACCGCCAGGCGTCGGTCACCTGGAGCGGCTGGTGGGCCTGCCACCAGCCGGTGCTGCCCCCGGCCGCCGCCGGCTGGAGGATCGCGTGCAGCTTGCCCATCGCGACCAGTACCGACCAGCCGGGCAGCTGGTCCGGCGTCTTGTCGAGCTCGGTGACCGACTGGAAGCCCGCGTCCTGGAGCAGGTCGAGGAACTCGTCCTCGCCGGTGGTGTTGCCCGGTCGGCCGACCGGCCCGGTCGGCTCGACGACCAGCGAGGCGTGGCCGGCGTCGCCGTGCAGGACCAGCCCGCAGGTGATGCCGAGGATCGCGGCCTGGCCGGGCGCGCTCGTCCGTCCGGCCGGGTCGGCCGCCGCGTCCGGCGCCGGGGCGGGGGCCGGGACGGCTGCCGGGGCCGGCGGCTGCGGCCGGGCGGCGGTGTCGGCGGACGGGTCGCCCTGGGCCTGGCTGATGGAGCGGACGGCCCCGGCCAGCTGCTCCTCGGCGACCGGGACCACCTGGGACGGGATGCAGCGCGCGTGTGCGAAGGCGAGGACCGCCGTCTCGTCGCCGACGAACAGCACGGTGCTGGTCGGCTCCTGGAGGGCGTCGCCGGGGGTGCGGCAGGAGGTGCATTCGTAGCTGTCGGGTGCGTGGGCGCCGCCGAGCAGGCGGTCGGCCTCGTCGTCGCCGATCTCGGATCGGACCTCGTCGCTGACGTCGAGCATGCGCGGCACTGGGTCTCCTCGGTGCGGTGTGGTGGATCGGGTGTGCGGGGTGGGACGGGGTCGGGCGGGTGGTGCGGGGGTCGAACGCGGTGGGGCTCGGGGTCGGGTCTGTTCGAGCCGGGAGGCGGCGGCTGCCCGGCCGCCCTTACCAACGGGCCCCTGTGGCAGGGGTCACGGGTGGGGGGTAGGGGTGACGGGAATTGCCTCGGATTCGATCGCGGAGGGTGCTTCAGGCGTCGCAATCTGTCGATGTCGAGGGCGGGACTGCCGGAATTGAACGGTGAGGTGAGTCACGGCCCGATGATGTTTGATCTAGGAAATGACGGCTAAAACGGACATATTGGACAGGTTTGCATGGTCATTACCGCCGGTAACACCCCGCTGAGCTGGGGAGACTCCTAAGTGTTTGGTCCCCGGCGGCCCGCCTCGTAGCTTCATTGGCGGTGCAACGAGCACCACCCGGGTTCACCCCCGACGTACAGCCCGCCGGCTCACGCCGGCGCCGGCAGTGCCCGCCGACGCGACCGCTCGAACAGGTCGCCGGTGTGTGGCGGGTGGCCGGGGCGGCGCGGAACGTCCGACACGTTTCCGGCCGCCCGACGGACGCGGCGAGCGATTCCAGTCCCCTTCCAGGGCTTGGTTCCGCATGCCCGCCCGGGGCTGTCGAGAGGAACCCCATGACTTTCCGTAACGAGACCGCCGCTGCCACCCCCACCGCCGTCACCAAGCGCAACCGCGTTCGGATGGCTGTCGTGGCGGGCGCCGCTGTCGCGGCCCTGCCGGTGGCCGGCCTCGTCACGGCCACCTCGGCCTCCGCCGCCTCGGTCTCCACCTGGGACGCTGTCGCCCAGTGCGAGAGCGGCGGCAACTGGGCCATCAACACCGGCAACGGTTTCTACGGCGGTCTGCAGTTCACCTCCAGCACCTGGGCCGCCTTCGGTGGCACCGCCTACGCCGCGCAGGCCAACCTGGCCACCAAGGCGCAGCAGATCGCCGTCGCCGAGAAGGTCCTCGCCTCGCAGGGCCCGGGCGCCTGGCCCGTCTGCTCCGTCAAGGCCGGTCTGACCAAGGGCGGCACCCCGGCCGCGGTCGACACCGCCGCCCCGGCGACCACCGCCCCGGCCGCGAAGCCGGCCGCCCCGGCCGCCGCCGCGACCCCGAAGGCCGCCGAGGCCCCGAAGCCGGCCGCGCCGAAGGCTGCTGAGGCCCCCAAGGCTGTTGAGGCTCCCAAGGCCGCGCCGAAGGCCGACGCCGCGCCCAAGGCTGTCGAGGCCCCCAAGGCCGCGAAGTCCGGCAAGTCCTGGACCTCGAACGACGCCGAGCAGGTCAACGGCACCTACACCGTCAAGGCCGGCGACACCCTGAGCAAGATCGCCGCCGCCAAGGGCATCGACTGGCACGCCCTGTACGACAACAACACCAAGGTCATCGGTGCCAACCCGGACCTGATCTTCCCGGGCCAGACCCTGACCGTCTGATCCGGCGCGAGTCCCTCGCGTTCGGTCGCTCCGGTTCACTCCGGTCGGTCCCGGCCCTGCCGGTCCGCCTGCCGGTCCGCCTGCCGGTCCGTCGACCGGACACGGACACCCCACGGCCGCCTCCCCGTACGACGGGGAGGCGGCCGTCGGCGTACCCGGCGCCGTCGGCCTTCGGAGTGCCCGGCCGTTGTCGGAGGGGTGCGCGAGGATGGAGGCGTGAGCCAGGGCGAGTTGTTCGGCGGACTCTTCGACGCCTCCCCCGAGCGTGGGCGGTCCGAGCCGGCGCCGGGCGCGGTGCTGCTCCCCGGCTGGCTCGACGCGGCCGCGCAGCTCCGGCTGGTCGCCGCCTGCCGCGACTGGGCGCGCCCGCCCGCCGGGATGCACACCGTCCGGATGCCCACCGGCGGGACGATGTCCGTCCGGATGGTCAGCCTCGGCCGGCACTGGTATCCGTACGGCTACTCCAGCACCACCGAGGACGGCACGCCCGTCAAACCGTTCCCGCCGGAGCTCGGCGAGCTCGCCCGGCGGGCGGTGGCCGAGGCGTACGGGTCCGCCGTCGAGGGCATCACCGGCGCCGTCGGCTACGAGCCGGACATCGCGATCGTCAACCACTACCCGCACGGTGCCCGGATGGGCCTGCACCAGGACCGTGACGAGCGGGTCGACGCCCCGGTGGTCTCGCTGTCGCTCGGCGACTCGTGCGTCTTCCGCCTCGGCAACACCGAGACCAGGACCAGGCCGTGGACGGACCTGGAGCTGCGCAGCGGAGACCTACTGGTGTTCGGCGGGCCCGCCCGGTTCGCGTACCACGGCGTGGTGCGGACGCTGCCCGGCACGGCGGACCCGGCGCTGGGGCTGACCGGCCGGCTGAACATCACCGTCCGGCAGTCGGGCCTGTGACCGAGGGGGACGCCGACGGGGCCCGGGTGGGGGGGCTACTGTTCGACCTCGTTCGAGTGAATCGACGGCTGTGGCCCTCCGCACGGGGAATGCCCCGGCTCGCTGAGGAATTCGATTGAGCTGGAGAATTCGAGAGAACGGGTTGCCGACAGCCGGGCGGAAGACCTCCGGTCCGGGTGGCGGCCCGGAGAGGACGTGTCCCATGGCTACCCCGGTCGACGATCTCGTCGCACTGCTGGACCTCGAGCAGATCGAGCTGAACATCTTCCGCGGGCGCAGCCCCGAGGAGGCGCTCCAGCGCACGTTCGGCGGGCAGGTGGCCGGGCAGGCGCTGGTCGCGGCGGGGCGCACCGTGGACGGCGACCGGCCGGTCCACTCGCTGCACGCGTACTTCCTGCGCCCCGGGGTGCCGGGCGTGCCGATCGTCTACCAGGTGGACCGCCTCCGGGACGGCCGCTCGTTCACCACCCGCCGGGTGCTGGCGATCCAGGGCGGGCGGTCGATCTTCGCGCTGACCGCCGACTTCCACACCCCGGAGCCCGACAGCATCGAGCACCAGTTCCCGATGCCCGCCGTGGCGGACCCGGAGAAGCTGCCGAGCGCCCTGGACGAGGTCGGCTCCCGGCTCGGCGAGCTGCCGCCGTTCATCAGCCGGCGCCAGCCCTTCGACATCCGCTACGTCGACCGGCTGCGCTGGCGCACCGAGGAGCTCGCCGGCGTCGAGGCGCGCAGCGGCGTCTGGCTGCGGACCAACGGGGAACTCCCCGACGACCCGCTGATCCACGTCTGCGCGCTCACCTACGCGAGCGACATGACCCTGCTGGACGCCGTCCGCGCCCCCGTCGAGCCGCTCTGGGGCACCCGCCACTTCGACATGGCCTCGCTCGACCACGCGATGTGGTTCCACCGGCCGTTCCGGACCGACGACTGGCTGCTGTACCAGCAGGAGTCCCCGATCGCCCACGGGGCCCGCGGCCTCGCCCGCGGCCAGATCTTCGACCGCAGCGGGCAACTGGTGGTCACGGTGGTGCAGGAGGGCCTGTTCCGGCGGATCAAGGACCAGTGAGCGATCAGTGAGCGACCAGTGAGCGCGGGCCGGGCTCGGCGTCCGGCGTCCGGTGTGACCGGAGTATTGACCACTGCGACGCCGTGTGACGGTGTGTGATGGCTGTGCGACGGGAACCGGTGCGGGGAATGCCTCGCCCGGGTACCCGGTGTTCGAAGAGGTGACGGAGAACGGACGGCCCGCCCCGCGGGCCCTGGACGGGAGTGGGAGGGCGAGCCGATGACGGCGACGGCCGCGGAGGAATGGAAGCACTGGAGCGACGGGCGGGCGGCGACCGTCAGCACCCCGCACGGTCAGCTGGCGCTCACCGGCACGCACTGGCTGGAGCCGGAGCCGGCGCAGATCGCCGGCCTGCCCGGCGCCTGGTGGGCGGACGCCGAGGGCGTCCGGCTCCGGGCGGCGGCGGCCGACGGCCTCACCGTCGCGGGCGCGGACGCCCCCGTGGACGGCGAGGTGCTGCTGCGCCCCGACACCGACCCCGCGGCGGACACCGCCGCGCTGGGCGAGGTGCTGCTGGTGCCCATCGAGCGCGAGGGCGAGCTGGCGCTGCGGGTCTTCGACCCGGCGTCGCCCCGCCGGGCGTCGTTCGCCGGGATCTCGGCCTACCCCTACTCGCCGGAGTGGGCCGTCCCGGCGGTCTTCACGCCGTTCGAGGAGGGCACCGGGCAGGCGGTGCTCGTCCCGAACGCCGACGGCAAGGAGCGCCCGCTGGCGGTGACCGGCCGGATCGCGTTCACCGTCGCCGGCGAGCACCGCACCCTGACGGTCAGCCGCACCGGCGACGGCCGCCTGTTCGGGGTGATCGCCGACGCCACCAGCGGCCGGGACACCTACCGCTTCCGGTTCGTCACCCTGCCCACGCCGGACGCGGACGGCCACACGGTGCTGGACCTGAACCGCGCCTACCTGCCGCCGTGCGCGTTCGCGGACCACTTCATCTGCCCGTTCCCGCCGCCCGGCAACCGGCTGGACTTCGCCGTGGAGGCGGGGGAGAAGCAGGTCCTCACCCGGTAGCGGTCCGGGCCCAGCCGTCGCAAACGCCCCCCGGTGTCCGTGACCCGGGGGGCCGGGACGACGATGGGGGACTGTGTCGACCAATCATCCTGCCAATTCCCCGGCCGACGGGGGCTCGCCGTCGGCGCCCTCCGACGCCACCCCCGCTCCCTCTCCGTCTGCCGTCTCCGCCCTCGCCGCCTCGGAGTCGCAGGCCTGGTACCGGCGGTTCGCCCGCGGGGCCTTCGCTGACCTGAGCCCGCTGCGCGACCACGCCGACTACCGGCGGGTCTGGTTCGGTCAGTCCGTCTCCTCGATCGGCCAGCAGATGACGGCCGTCGCCGTCGCCGTCGAGGTCTACGACCTCACCGGCTCCACCTTCGCCGCCGGCCTGGTCGGCCTCTTCTCCCTCGTACCGCTGGTCGCCCTCGGCCTCTACGGCGGCGCGATCGCCGACACCGTGGACCGCCGCCGCCTCGGCCTCGTCGGTTCGGCCGGCCTCGCCGTCGTCTCCGCCGTCCTGGCCGCCCAGGCGATCGCCGGGCTCGGCCTCGTCGCGATCCTCTACGCCGCCGTCGCCCTCCAGGCCGGCTTCTTCGCCCTCGCCTCGCCCGCCCGCTCGGCGATGATCCCGCGCCTCGTCCCCTCCCACCAACTGCCCGCCGCCAACGCCCTGAACACCGTCAGCATGAACCTCGGCCTCACCGTCGGCCCCATGCTCGGCGGCGTCCTCATCGGCGCCTACGGCGTCCAGGCCGCCTACCTCGTCGACACCGTCGCCTTCGCCGCCACCCTCTACGCCATGTGGCGCCTGCCCGCCATGCTCCCGCTCGGCGAACGCAAGGGTCGCGCCTCCGTCCTCGACGGCCTCCGCTTCCTGCGCGAGCAGCCCAACCTCCGCACCAGCTTCCTCGCCGACCTGGCCGCCATGATCTTCGGCATGCCGCGCGCCCTCTTCCCGGCCATCGCGGTCACCTTCTACGGCGGCGACGCCCGCACCGTCGGCCTGCTCACCGCCGCCCCCGCCGTCGGCGCCCTGGCTGGCGCCCTCTTCTCCGGCTGGGTCGCCCGCGTCCACCGCCAGGGCGCCGCCGTCCTGGCCGCCGTCACCGCCTGGGGCCTCGCCATCGCCGCCTTCGGCCTGGTCCGCGACCTCTGGCTCGGCCTCCTCCTGCTCGCCGCCGCCGGCTGCGCCGACACCATCAGCATGATCTTCCGCAACACGATGATGCAGGTCGCCGCCCCCGACGAGATGCGCGGCCGCCTCCAGGGTGTCTTCATCGTGGTCGTCGCCGGCGGCCCCCGCCTCGGCGACTTCGAATCCGGCGCCGTCGCCTCCCTCACCAGCCCGGCCGTCTCCGTCGTCACCGGCGGCCTCGCCTGCGTCGCCGCCATCCTCCTCCTCGCCGCCCGCCGCCCCGCCTTCCTCCGCTACGACGCCCGCCACCCCACCCCCTGACCCCCACCCCCTCCCACCCCCGACAACCCTGCAGCGAGCACCCCCCGACGTGCTGTATTGTTTTCCTCGTCGCCGGGACAACCGGCCGACAAGGTCGAGAAACCCGAAGCAGAGCCCCCCCAGGCTCCGCCCGGGCCACGAGACCACGGGACGTGGCGCAGCTTGGTAGCGCACTTGACTGGGGGTCAAGGGGTCGCAGGTTCAAATCCTGTCGTCCCGACGTGAGTCGGAAAGGCCGTTGGCCGGGTTAATGCCCAGGTCAGCGGCCTTTTGCATGACATGGCGTCAGGTTCAACAAACAGTTGGTCGCATGCGGTTGGGGACCAGTTGGGGACCAAGTGGCCTCGAAGTGGTCGCATCCGGGGGCCAAGGGGTCTCCCAGCGGGCATTTCCCGCCTCGAAATTGACTACCCATGGTGACCGAGACCAAATCGTAATCATCGATTCTTCGACACCCCCTGGCGCAATCCGGCCATGTTTTCGGGCAGTTGAGCGACCGTCTCCGAATCTGTCAAGACGTCAGTCGACTTCGTGACCTCCGCCGGAGGCGTCGCCCGCCGCCTCCCGGGTGCTTCCTCAGGCCGGTTCGGGGACCTGCCTGCGACCCGTGATCATCTACGCACAGTGACCATCGCCGCGACGGCGCGAGTGGTCACGCGGCACACCCCCGGCCGAACGGGGCGGACCAGTGCGTCACCGCCCCCTGGTACGCCATCAAGGGCACACCCCCGGCTGAGCGGGGTAGACAGCCCGCTGCCGATCCACATCAGAGGGCGCTCGGGTACACCCCCGGTTGCGCGGGGCCGGACTTCGCGAACTACCTGGGCGACATGGTGGACCAGGGCACACCCCCGGCGGCGCGGGGCGAACTGCGCGCGCTCCATGGTGCCACCGAATTAGGCAGGTACACCCCCGGCCGTGTGGGGTGGACCTTCTGAACACCATGAATGGGTACGGAACTCAGGGCACACTCCCGGCCGCGCGGGGCGGACTGCCAGGTCGTCCCGCTCGGCGACGCGGTGGGCGGCGCACCCCCGGCCGCGCGGGGCGGACGCGGTTCAGCCCCACGCCTGCCCCGCCGGGTAGGGCACACCCCCGGCTGCGCGGGGCGGGCTTCGAGGACTTCGCCCCCGCGTTCGGGCACTGGGGCACACCCCCGGCCACGCGGGGCGGACGACCCGCGCAACGAATGGGACAGCAGCCGACCTGGCACACCCCCGGCCGCGCGGGGCGGACCGGCTGCGGGCCGACGGCAGCGTGCCGCTGGAGGGCACACCCCCGCCGCGCGGGGCGGACAACTGGTTGTCCAGAGCGGCCAGGGTCGACACCGGCACACCCCCGCCGCGCGGGGTGGACACCGGCATCCCCACCACCGTCACCCTGTACCAGGGCACACCCCCGGCCGCGCGGGGCAGACCACCGAGAACCTGCGGAAGTGGTCTTCTCGATAGGCACACCCCCGGCCGCGCGGGGCGGACAGTGCGTCGCCGATCTTGGCGTAGGTGTCGACCGGCACATCCCCGGCCGCGCGGGGCGGACCGGCATGGACGGCTCGGTCCCGCTTCCGCAGGGGGCACACCCCCGGCCGTGCGGGGCGGACTCCTGGAATCGGAGGGGGCCGCGGCGGGTGGTGGGCACACCCCCGGACGCGCGGGGCGGACTCAACGATCCGAAGGGCGCTGACGCCTACTGGAGGCACACCCCCGGCCGCGCGGGGCGGACAGCGCCGCGGAGCGCAACGCCGTCCTGGCTCTGGGCACACCCCCGGCCGCGCGGGGCGGACCAGCTCGTCGTCCGGGTGCGGGCCGGCTGCTGGGGCACACCCCCGGCCGCGCGGGGCGGACACCGAACTCGGCCACTCCTTGAGGCCGGCCGGGGGCACACCCCCGGCCGCGCGGGGCGGACCACTCCCTGCTCGTGACCGACGCCCAGCTGTGGGGCACACCCCCGGCCGCGCGGGGCGGACTCCAGGGACCGCAGGCCGTCCATGACGGTCGAGGGCACACCCCCGGCCGCGCGGGGCGGACCCTTCGTGAGCTGCGGTGTTGGTGGCTGGGTGGCGCTGTTTTGTTCAGTTGTCAAGGAGCGGGGCGGGTTGGGTCAGTTGGGTGGGGCGAGGGTGAGGAGGCCGGCGCCGAAGGCTTTGGCGCGGCCGATGCCGTGGAGGATGGCGGTGCGCAGGTGGGTGGGGTCGGTGATGGTGGCGAGGCCGTCGTAGCGGGTGAGGGGTAGGCGCATGCGGGGGTTGTGGTCGGCGGCGCCGGTGACAGGTGTGAGTTGGAAGGTAGTGGTGGTGTAGGGGTCGAGGCCGAGGTCGGGGGCTCGGCGGGTCCACCAGTGGGTGATGTCGGGGCCGGTGCAGGGGATGCGGTTGCGCAGTGGTTTGCCGGTGGTCTTGTCGCGGGCCCAGTGGACCGGGCTGGCGGTGAGGCGGTAGTGGACGTGTTGGCCGGTGGTGAGGTGGTCGAGGTAGGGGCCGAGTTCGGTGGTGCGGGTGGTGCCGTAGTGGTCGGGGATGGTGGTGAGGTCGGGTGGGTCGGTGGACTGGATGAGGAGTTGGAGGCCGATGCGGGTGGTGTCGAGGCGCCAGAGGAGTCCGAGGTCGGGGCGGGGGCCGGTGCTGTTGGTTCTGGGGGCGGTGTAGCCGTCGGGGAGGAAGAGGCGTTCGGTGCGGCGGTGGAAGCCGAGTCCGCCGTGGCGCAGGTCGGCCTGGACGTCGCGGGAGGTGGTGTTGAGGCGGATCTCGGTGAGGTGGGCGGTGGTCATGATCGTGCCTTCTGGGGGTCGGGTTGGGGGCCGTAGCGGTATTCGTGGAGCCGGGTGTAGCGGGTGGTGGCGTCGCGGCCGATGCACAGTGCGGCGGGCAGGATGAGGGTGGAGCGGGCGAGGGTTCGTTCGGCGAAGTGGCGGGTGCCCTGGGGGTCGTCGTTGAGGGTGTGGGTGGCGCGAGGGTCGTCGGGGGCGATGGTGGTGATGACGTCGACGGTCACGGGTTCGTCGGCGTGTGGGGGTTCTTGGTCGAGGGGTGCGGTTTTGAGGATGTGGGTGACGCTGCCGTGCTGGATGCCGAGGTTGTAGGGGGCGGCCGGGGGGCAGGCGCGGCGTCCGAGGTAGGGCGGGTGGACGGGGTGGTCGAGGGCGTCGCAGGCCCTGCGTAGGAGGGCGGCCGGGCCGGTGAGGACGACGGTGAAGGCGGCGTCGGCGAGGTAGGCGCGGTGGGTGATGACGGCGCCGGCGCGACGTCCGCCGTCCGCGCAGGGGACGACCTCGGTGGGGCTCTGGCCGCCGATGGTGTGGTAGTCCTCCATGGGGCTGCCGGGCCGGTCGACGCGGACGGCGATGTCGAGGGCGGTGAGCGGGCCTGGGGCTTCGTCGCGGGGCTGGCCCAGGGCGGCGCCTAGGAAGCCGATGACGCCGGAGCGGGTGGGGTGAGGGGCGGTGTCGCGGTAGTCGGTGAAGCCCCCGCGGGCCCCCCAGGACTGCATGGGCGCGGTGAGGCGCAGGACGAGGGCCTGACGGGTGCTCATGGCGTGGTCCCGAAGGCGGCGTCGAGGGCGGACTCGACGGTCTGGTCGAAGGTGTCGACGCGGGTGCCGAGGCCGGGGAGTTTGGTGGTGCCGGTGTAGGCGTGGACGGAGTGGAGGAGGCCGCGGCCAGCGGTCAGGCGCTGGATGGTCTTCGCGTAGTCGGACAGTCGCGTGATGGAGGGGTCGGCGTGGCCCTGGCGGCCGGTGACGGGCTTGTCGAAGGCGGTGGAGAGGTTGACGGGCCGGTCGGTGCGTACGGCGAGGTGGACGAGGTCGGGCAGGGTCCAGGCGGCCGAGGCGGTTTGGCCGGTCTTCGGCACGGTGTGGATGAACCCGTCGATGTAGGCGCGGCAGACCGCGCGTGCGAGGAGCAGGTCGTTGTCGACGGCGTCGGTGAAGTTCCGTAGGGCGATGGTGGAGAACATGTAGAACGTGCCGGCGACGAGGCGCTGGTCGCCGATCAGGCCGACGCTGGGCACGCCCTGGGTTTTGGCGGCGTAGTCGTCGACCGCGACGAAGAAGTCGATCTCGATCTGTGCCTCGTGGGTGGTGAAGGCGGAGGCGACCTGGACGCAGGCGTCACGTTCGGCGCCGTCGATCTCCATGAGGGTCCGGCCGAGCAGGGCGATCGCGGCGTTGGCGTCGGCGAGCAGGCCGTGGACGTCGGCCGGGTCGGTGACCGTAATGGCCGTCTCCTGCTCCTTGTCCTTCTTGGCCCCGCGCCCGCTTCGGGGCTTAGCCGTGCCGGATTCGGCTTCCTTGAAGGCGATCTCGTAGTCGTGCCTGCGCCCGGCGGCGGTGGCAGCCATGCGGTGGGCGGTGGTGGCGGGGGTGTAGATGAGGGCAGCGGTGGCCAGCCGGTCCTTCGCCTGGATGTCGTCGGCGGAGCTGCCCAGGGACATGCGTCCGCCGGTGGCGGCGGCGAAGACGTCGAGTGCCGTGAACGTCGCGAGTTCCTCGCCCCAGCCCTCGTCGCGGACGAGTAGGTCGCGGACCTCGTGGACGAGGCGGCGGGTGCGTGCGGACGCCTGGTCGGGGAGGGCTTCCTCGATGTGCAGTCGCACGGGGCGCTTCTTGGCCTGGCCGCTGATGCGCGCGCGGGTCGCTCCACCGAGGACGACGGACTTCGGACAGCCGTCGCCGTCCAGGTTCAGCCCGGACAGCGGGATCGTCTGCAGGACGTGGATGTCCAGGAAGGCTGCGGGAACCGGGGTGTCAGTCATGATCGTTGCTTCTCTCGTGGCGCGCGGTGGCGCGGAAGTAGTCCTGTTGCCAGGTGGTGCACGTGCGGGGACCGTCGAAGTACCAGCTGTCGAGCTCGGTGAGCAGGCGGGCCCAGTCGAGGGCGACGCCGGCGTTGTCGGTGAGGCGTACTGCGCCGCGCAGGTCCTCGTAGGGGCCGTCGGGGTTCGGCCGCACGAGCCGGTTCAGCTGGTGCTTCGTGGTGGCGGGGGACATATGCGTCGAGGCGTGTCCCAGGGCCGTGCCGAGGCTGGTCCGCGAGCCGGTGCCGGAGCGGGTCGCGCTGCTCATCAGGGCGGCGACGGTGTAGTAGGCGCGCTGGCGGTTCGGGTGCAGGTTCGGGGGCAGCCAAGGGGCGACGTACTCGTGCATCGGGCTGGGGGGCTGCTGGTCGCGCCAAGGGCCGAGTCCGCTGGCCAGTGCCCGGTGGGCGGCTCGGTCGGTGGCGATGGCATGGGCGATGTGGTCGACGAACTTCGCGGCACGGGTGCGGCGCGGTGAGGGCGTGGTGGTGGTCACGATGCGGCCTTCCTCGGGGGAAGGGGCAGACGGGCGCGGGCTCGGGCAATGCGCTCGCCGGCGGAAGGATTGCGGACGAGGTCGGCGGTCAGCTGGTCGAAGGCGTCCAGTGCGGCCACGCGCATGCGGCGCGTGGCGTCGTCGAGCCGACCGGTGCCGTAGAGGTTCCAGAAGATGGCGTCGGCGACGGGCCAGAACCGCAGGGCGATGCGTGCCTTGCGGGCCCGCGTGTCGGCGGAACGGTCCTCGAAGGCCGCGGCCAGGGCATTGTCGAGGTGCCGTTCGGCAAGGTCGGCTTCGTTGACGGCCTCGCTGATGTGCTGGGCGCCTTCCGGGTCGCGCGCGGCGCTGTGGGTGAGCAGCGGTGGCGTGGTGGTGGTCCACCACTGGTGGTCGTTGCTCTTCTCGCGGTCCTGCTCGGCGCCGACCACGCGAAGCCGCAGGGTGTCCGCCACCTCGTCGGGGATCTGGTCGCAGGAGGCGAGGACCTGGGGCCGGGTCGGTGCGCGTCGTGCCCGTTGCGGCTCGGTGGCCGGGTCGTTGAGCAGCACATCGAGGTCGCGGAACAACTGCCTTCCGCCGTCTGCCTTCACTGCGGAGGAGGGGGCGCCGCTCTCGCGGGAGCGCTGGTAGGACAGGAAGGGGTCGGGGAACGGTTCTACGTGCCCGCCCGCGTCCCTGCCGGGCTTGTGGGGCGCGTTGCGCGCTCCCCAGGTCACGTACCAGTCGGTGGCGAAGCGGCCGTCGGCACTCGGGACGAGGAGGATCGCGTGCCTGGTGCGGGCGGCGAGCAGGGAGACCGGGCCCGTGGGGGAAGGGGGAGGCCGGGTCGGGTCGGCGTGCGCCGGATTCTCCCAGGACGCGAAGTCGTCCTGGTGGCCGTCGACGCCGGGCGGAGTCAGGTGGGCCAGTAGCGTGGTGTGCAGGTCGGGGCCGATCGGGTGGTAGCCGACGGTACCGCGCAGCACGGCGGCCATGCAGCCGGCATGCGCGCTCACTCCCTGGTGGGACCGGGTGCTCAACGCTCCGCCGCTTCCGTAGTAGGCCCACATCAGGGCCTGCAGCGCCGCTTCACCGGAGGGCACCGGGACCGCGTGGTGCTGGCTCGCGGTGTCGGAGAACCAGGGCCGGGCGTTGCCGACGGGGCGGCCGATCACCAGCTTGCCGATGCCCGAGGTACGGGGGCACTCCTCGGCCAGCCGCGGGTCCTGGAGGAAGGGGCGGTGCCGGTGGTAGAGGCGCAGGTGGGCGGCGTGCTTGCGGAAGTACCGGTCCACGGCGCGCTGGTCGAAGCCAGTCGCGAAGTGGGCGTTGCGCCGCCGGTACCAGTCGGTGGCGGTTTCGCCGGGGCGCAGGCGGTCCAGGCCGGTGACGCGGTAGGCGATGGCTGCGGCGATCCGGTAGAGGGCGCCGTAGGCGATCGGGTAGGGCAGGGTGAGGTCCGCGATCGAGGACGCGTCGGAGACCGCCTCGTACAGGCCGGTGCGGCGGGTGGTGCCGTCGCGGTACCGGCAGTCGATCCAGGCCCCGTGTGCCAGGTCGAAGTCGTCGGCCGGGGCGTTCATCGCTCACTCCTTCGGTGGCGGTGGCCGGGTCACCAGGCCCAGGTAGCGGTCGTAGAACACGGTCCACCCGGCGGCGTGCACCGCCTTTCCCGGGGCCGGGTGTACGAGCAGAACGAGCGGTCCCAGGCGCTTGTCGCCCGCCCAGCCGGCGGGGGGCTGGGCGTCGGCGCCGAGGTGCTTCTGCCAGGTGGCGTGCCGGGTGGAGAGCAGGCGCTCGCGGATCGGCTCAAGGTCGTGCGGCAGGAGGACGGGGAGCGGAAGATCGGTGTCCGGCTCCAGGGAGAGGTTCCCGTCGGGTCGGCGCCACAGCGGGAGGATCTGGACGCTGTCGAGCCGGTACCGCGTGGCGGCCTCCTCGTCCGAACCGGACAGGTCCGTGAGGTCGAACAGGTCGACCAGCTCCCGAGGATGGGGGATGACCACCGGGCGGGCCGCCTCCGCCATCGCCTGCTCGCCCTCCAGGTGCGACAGCACGTCCTCGTCCGCACTGCCGCCGCCCAGACGCGCTTCGAGAGCCTCCAGCAGGGCCTGAACGTCATCGGGTTCCGTGATCACCCCGTGGCTTTCCAGCAGTTCGCGGCTGATCCGCACCGCGGCGGTGCTGTAGATCGCCTCCCATCGGCCGTCGTCGGGCAGGCCCTCCGCGGTCTGCGGCACCAACACGGTGACCGGCACTCGGACACGGGAGTGCTCGGCGTGGCGACGTCCTCGGCCGACCCGTTGGATGATCGTCGCCAGCGGCGCCAGATCGGTGACCACGTGGTCCAGATCCAGGTCCAGCGACTGCTCGCACACCTGGGTCGTCACGAGCACCGCGCGCCGGGGACGGTGGGCGCGGTCCTTGCCGAAAGCCGCCTCCACGTTCGTGGTGACGCCCGTACGGTCCATCTCACGGTAGTGCGCGTGGACCAGGAGCACCTCGATGTCCGTCGGCAGAACGGCCGGCAGTGCCAGCGCGGTGTTCTGCGCGGAGGCCACCGTGTTGCAGACCACCAGCACACACAACCGCTGCCAGCCGTGCTCGAACAGCTTCGCCACGACCCGGGCGCGGGCCCTGTCGCAGGCCGGGAGCACGTCACGGCGTGTCGCCCGGTGCGATCCGGGCAAGCCGGTCAACCGCACGCTCAGGATCCTCGTTCGCTCGGCGTCCACCGCCTGCACCGTCGGATGGCCTGTGGCGCCGTCCACGTGGAACCACCCCGGGTACGCGGGACTGAACTCCGGCAGCGGCACACCCGGCGCGGACCCCGACAGGTAGGCCGCGGCCAGCGAGCGGGCCACCGAGCGCGGCAGTGTGGCGGACATCAGCACGACCGGCACACCGAGTGCGCCCCACCAGGCCAGCACGGTCCGCAACAGGCACTGCATATAGGGGTCGTAGGCGTGGCACTCGTCCACCACCAGCACCTTGCGGGTCAGGCCGCCGATCCGCAACACGTTGTGCCGGATCCTCAAGCCCGCCAGCAGCACCTGGTCGATCGTGGAAACCGTCACCCCCGCCACCACCAGCCGCCCGCGCCCCTGGAGGAACTCCGGCGCGGCCTCCAGCACCAGCCCCTCGCCGTCGTCGTGACTGAGAACCGCGCCCTGCGCACCCCGGCCGGCCCGGCTGTGCGCCAGCGTCACCGGAGACGACACGGCCAGCGCACGCCGTGCCCACCGCCAGACCCGCCAGTACACGGAGTCGGTGGTGGCCACCGACGGCAGGGCCAGGTGAACGCCCATACGGGGCCCGCCCATCCAGCGCGCCGACCACAGGCCGCCCTCGGTCTTCCCGCTCCCTGTCGGCCACATCAGCACCAACAACCCCGCCGCGCCCGGCGCCGCGCACCCGCGCAGCGACGTCAGCAGCGACTTCTGCAAGGAGTTCGGCTCGAACCGGAACCAGTCGACGAACCTCATGACACCGGAGTCTCCTTCCACACCGGCAGACCAAGGCCTGCGTTCTCCACCAGTCCGGGCCCGGCCGTAACCGCCCGCTCCCAGTGACGGACCACCAGGGCCGGGTCGCCCGGCTCGGACAGGTGCTCCAACTGGTCGACGACGAAGTGGAGCTGGGAAGCCAGCCAGTCCGCGAGCACCACCATCTCCCCGGCCAGCACTGCGGCCTCTACTGACAGCGCCGCCGGTGGATCCGGAGCGCCCACGGCCTGTGCCACCGCCGCCAGGTGAGCAAGGCGCTGCTCTTCCCACCTTCCTTCTCCCAACAGTCTGGTGATGAGGGACGGATGGCGAAGGCGGTTGCGGTTCGGCTGCGGGAAGAACCGGCCGTGGTGGCCGCCCAGCAGTTGGGCGAGTCGGCGTGCGGGCGAGGCCGTAGGCAGGCCGTTGCCGGTGCCGTCGTAGCCGAGCGAGGGGAGCTGCACAGCCAGGTAGAGCTGGGTGGCCGCACCGTGGGACAGGCTTTGCGTATCGGAAGCGAGCGGCGAGTAGCCTCTCAACTGGGCGAACGCCTCAGGAACTTTGACCTGGAAGGAGGCTCCGATCTTCCCGAGGTCGTGCCATCCGGCCCAGCAGGCGAGCAGCGATCTGGCGCGCTCCCGGCCGGTACCGGAGTCGGGATCAAGGCCCAGCCCGGCGGTGAACGTCCGCTGCTGGCCCTCGGACGTGTGCAGGTCCCACAGGGCTAGGCAGACGGCCGCAGTGTCCATCAGATGGGCGAAGACCGGATAGGTCAGGCCGTCCGGAAGTCCGTCCTCTTTTGACCACAATACGCCGTCAATAGCCCACTTTGAAGTGAGTCCCGTACGTATGTGCATACTTCGATCGTACGAGCGCAGGCTGCTGTCCGGCCAGCCTTCTGAAGATGTGCACGCGGGTGCCGGCTCGAGCTGCAAATCCCGGAGGCCGCTTGCGGGTTGCATCGGGAGCGCGGAACTGCACGGTGTTCGTGGGAGCTCCGGAGCCTCGCGAGGTGGAGCGGTGCCGTTGGCCATCGGTGCTCCGCACCACCCCGACGAGATCCCTGGGGCCTGCACTGGTGAATTGGAGAGGTTGCCGCTGCGGGGTCAGGAGGCCAGGGCGAGCCGGCGGATCTGCTCGACCTCGACCTTCGGGCCGGGCAGGCCGCGGGTGGCGTTGATGTAGGTGGTGAGCTGGGATCCGGCACGTTCGATGGAGCGAAGGTCCGGGTGGAGGTAGCGCTGGGTGGTGGTGAGCTGGCCGTGGCCGGCGATGCGCATGAGGACGTGGGGCGGGACGCCGGCGTCGGCGAACCATGTCAGTGCGGTGTGGCGAAGGTCGTGTCGGCGGAGGTACTCGTAGCCGAGCGCGACGACGACATCGTCCCAGTGGGTGGCGTCACGCAGGATCGCGGTGGTGACCCGGCCGCCACGGGGGCCGGTGAACAGCCGGGCATCGGGGCGGCCGCCGACGCGCGAGATGCGCCATGCGATGTTCGGGCGGAGCTCGGGGATGATGGGGGCCAGCCGGGAGCGCTTGCCCTTGGTGCCCTTGTCGATGAGGCCACCGGGACCTGGTGTGGTCTGCCGGCAGACCCTCCAGATCCAGTTGTCCGTGTCGATGTCGCCGGCGCGTACGCCGGAGACCTCGCCGATGCGGGCACCGGTGCCGCCGGCGAAGCGGACGATGTCGCCCCAGCCCTCGTACTTGCCGAAGGAGGCCTCGACCAGGGCTTCGGCGAGGCGGTCGAGCACGTCCCAGTCGCGCAGGGCCAGGCCGCGCGGTTCGAACTCCTCGTCCTCGGCCTTCTTGATCAGCCTCTGCCAGCCGTGGAGGCGCGCGGGGTTGATCTCGATGATGCCGTCGCGGATCGCCTGCTCCATGACCCGCACCCACACCGCGATGGTGTTCTTCAGGGAGGCTTCGCCATCTTCGAACGGGCTGGTCACAGGGTCTGGCGTGACGGGCCGCTGGCGTACTCGTGCTGGTGGTGGGCGGCAGTCTTGGCTCTTGATCGTTCGTCAGGGCATCGTCAGCGGTTGACTTCGAGGTTGGTCAGGACGAGCAGAGCACGCGGGAGAGCGGTGGCGCGGCCTGGGTCGGTGCGGAGCTTGGTGAGGATCCGCCAGGCCTTCAGGTTCGCGAAGGCGTGTTCGACCGGGGCGCGTCCGGCGGCCAGGATCCGGTTGGCCTGCTTCTGGCCCGGGGTGAGCTTGCGGGCGCGGGTGGCCTTGTAGCCGGTGACGATGACCAGGTCGTCAGGGTCCTCGGGCTTGTCCACGCCGATGAAGCCGAGATCCGCGAGTGCGCCGAGGCCGGCGGCCTTCAAGTGCTCGACGATCTTGTCGCGGCGGGCGGCGGTGGCGTCGTGGGTGCGGCCGGGCCGGGCCGCGGAGATCCAGATCAGGCGGCCCTTCTCGTCGGTCAGGGCGAGGAAGTGCAGGCCGTGGCGGTGGTGCTTGCCCGAGTAGTTGGGGCGGTCTGCCTTCCCGGTGCGGCGCTGGGTGGGGATCAGGGTGCCGTCGATGAGCACGCCCTCCCCGCCCCGCGCGGCTATCTGGCGAAGTGCCCGGTCCAGGCGTGGGGCCCTGGCCGAGAGGAGGTCGAGCATCTCGTCGCGCCAGCGCCGCAGGGTGGACTCGGGCACGCCGTTGCCGCCGGCCATGTCGAGCAGGCGCTGGTCGTGCCGCAGCATCGCCAGCACGAGCACCGCGATCCGGCCCGGCGGCAGCGTCCTGAACGGGGAGCGGATCGCCTTCAGGTGAGATCGCAGCAGGTCGGCGAGGTAGGTGATGGTGCTCGTGGACAGGTTCAGCCGGCACTGGTAGACAAGTGGAGACGCCCTCGGCGGGCCCGTTGTTTTTCGTCACACAATCTCAACGGCCGCCGGGGGCGCTCGGGTTACGGTCTGGGGCCCGCAGCACTGCAGGTCACAGACGCGTGGTGAACCTGCCGTCGGGCAGTTTGCGCAGCCAGCCCCGCCCGGCGAGCTTGGACAGCTTCCCGCGCAGTGGTTCCAGTTTGCCGCGCACCGCCACCTCCAGCCCCAGCTCCTCGCCGACCCGCCTGGTCGACACCGGGCCGCCCGCGTCCCGCACGACGGCCAGGATCCGCTGGTAGTCCGGCGGCAGCACGTCCTGGGCCATGCCGGGCCCGCGATGAGGGATCAGCAGCACGGCTCTGCCCGCGACCTGCACTTCAGCCGGCGCGGCCGAAGCCGCCTCCGCAGCGGCGAACTGCTCGGCCATCCGCGCGAGCACCCGCTCGGCGACTGCGAGTTCCTCCTGCTCGGTCCGCACCTGATCAAGCTGTTTGACCAGCTGTTCCTCCAGCACGTCCAGCTCGGCGCGGCGCACGACGATCTTCCTCAACACATCGGGATCCACCATGAACCGGAGCGTAGGAGCCACGCGGACAGGGACAGAGCGGAATCCGCAAAGACCTCCCTGCCAGACGATCTACACGCCAGACTGCCGCCCACCACCAGCACGAGTACGCCAGCGGCCCGTCACGCCAGACCCTGTGACCAGCCCGTTCGAAGATGGCGAAGCCTCAGTAACTGTCCGACGTTCTGGAGTCGGAGGCGATGCCAGGCCAGGCGTATCGGCCGTGGGTGCGCCGCAGGCGCCGGCGGATCCGAGTCCGGACGGGAATTCGGGGATTCCGTGGACGGGTGGTGCGGCGGAGGTCAGACGATTTGGTGGTCGGTGCCGTCGAGGGCGAAGTAGCGCAGGGCGCTGAACTGGGCCTCGATGCGGTTCAGTCAGGAGGAGTCGGTCGGGATGCAGGCGATCTCGACGTTGTTTGCTCCGGCTCGCTGGCAGCGCTTGGTGGTCAGGTGCGGCGATCAGTTGTCCGCCGCGATCGCGACGGGCACGGTCGTCGGGTAGAGGCTACGCAGGTAGCGGCAGAACTCCAGGGACTTGGGGCGACTCATGGCCTTTTGATGTGGCCGTAGAGCTTGTCCTTGGCGAGATCGTAGGCGGCGAACAGGTGCCGGGCGTCGTGGGCCGAGTGTAGGTGGCACGTCGCGGCCGCGGGTCGCGGCTGGGGTCCTTGCCCTTGCCGCGGCGTTCGGCCCATTGCCGGCCGGGGTGGGGCTGGAGGTTGAGAGGGCCGAACTCGTCGAGGCAGAAGACGACTTCGGGTTCGCCTGCCTCGGGTATGACCTCGCCGTCGGTGATCGCGTAAAGGTGTTCGACGCGGGCCTTCTTGATGGCGTAGTCGGGGTCGCGGGAGGTCTTCCAGGTCTTCACGCGTTGAAAGGAGACGCCCTCTTCGCGGAACAGGACCGGAAGGTCCTCGTGGCTGATGTCGTCGACCAACCCCTCTGCGACCAAGAAGTCGGCCAGCTTGGCGACACTCCAGGTCGAGAAGGGCAGGCCGTACTCGGCCGGTTTGGACTTGCCGACCTTCTTGATCTCCCGGCGCTCGGGCAGCGTGCCGTCCGCCCTTGTACTTCGGGTAGAGCGAGTCGAAGCTGTCGGCGTTGAAGTCGTAGATCACGTTCCGGATCTGGTCCGGGCCGGTGGGCGTCACCTCGACAGTCTTTGTCGCGGACATGACCTAGGCGGGCGGCAGCACCATCTGTGCTCGCCGCCAGGTCACCACCGGCCCGGTGCCTCTGCGGGTGATCCGCAGCAGCCGTCTGCCCTCGTCATCATCGATCTCATGGACCCGTAAACGGTCTGCCACCCGGACATGCTGGCAGGTGACGCGTCGCCCGAGTCACGCTCGGGCGACGCGTCATGCCACAACAGGGCGAACGTTGCTTGATGCGGCACTAGAATGCGTTTGAGGACTATTGCGAGGTGCGTCGAGGGCCTCCAGGCGTGCAATTAGAGCGTCGGCGTCCGGGTCGTGCCGGTCAAGGCCGGATGCGATCAGATCGGACAGGACCTCGTCCGTGCCGCCCCCGAGGCGTGCCAGACGGGCATCCCGCCAGAGGCGTTCGAGAGGGAAATTCTTCGAATAGCCGCGCGCGCCGAAGATCTGCATGCAAGTGTCGATGATTCGGCCGGTGCTCTCGCCAGCTGCGAGCTTGAGGGCTGAGATCTCGTGGGCGGGCATCTTGCCGTTCCGCTGAGCGACGGAGACAAGTTCCGAGAGTCGGCTCTCCAGGTTCCAAAGTTCCGCCTGGCAGTTGGCGAGCTTGTGCCGGATCGCCTGTTTATCCAGGATCCGTTGGTCGCCGACCGTCCTGCGCCGCCCGTAGGCGACGGCAAGCCGCAGGGCTGTGTCCGCCGTAGCCGTCAACTGCGCGCAGATCGCCAGCCGCTCGAACTGCAGCAGATGCGTCGCGTACAGCAACCCGATGCCGGGTCGGCCCAGCAGCGCATCGTATGGCAGTGTCACGTCGAAGGTGATCTGTCCCACATCGCAGCCTTGCATGCCGACCGTGTCGAAGAAGCCGTCGATGCTGACGCCCGGGTGGTCCAGCGGCAGCAGGAAGAGGCTCAGGTCGCTCACGTGCTCCGGCTTCTCCGGCTTGGCCAGCACCAGGACGTAGTCGGCCCGGCCCACGTTGGAGATGTAGCGCTTGGTTCCCTTCAGACGCCATCCGCTGCCCTCGGCGATCGCGGTGGTCCGCACGCCGCGGAGGTTCGATCCGCCATGCGGTTCGGTTGCCCCGAAGCAGCCGATGATCCGGCCGTCGAGTGCGCTTTCCAGCAGGGAGAGTTGAGAGGGAGTCTCGCCGAGCCAGCGGAGAGCGCCGATGAAGATCTCGCTGTGCCCCATGGCAGCGAGGGCCAGTCCGCCACTGACCCGGCAGATCTCCTGGCACATGGCCACCAGCAGGGGAAGCCCTCCTTCGGCCCCGTCCTCCCACCGGCGCCGGAACAGACCGGCTGCGCCGAGCGCCGCAGGGGCCTCCCGGGGGGTGTGGCCCTCCCGTTCCCAGCGTGCGAACGCGTCCTTGCCGAAGGAGGACAGTACCTTGCCGACGTCGGCCCGGTACTCGGCCTGATCGGTCTCGTGGAGCGTCGGCGCCGCTGTCCACGTCATGTGACGTCCTCCAGCCAGTCCGGGCGGACCGCGTCGTGGATCGCGCGGTGGAGATCCGCGGTCAGCGACCCGGTGAGTTCGCCGGGCTCGCCCGTGCCGATGCGGCGTCCGTCGACGGAGACCACGGGCACGATCCCCGCCGCGGTGCCCGTCAGGAAGCACTCCTGTGCCAGGTAGAGGTCGCTACGGACCAGGTTCTCCTCCACCACCCGGACTCCGCGCGCGGCGGCCAGGGCCATCACGGAGTCCCGGGTGATGCCGCTGAGCGCCCCGCTCGTCGGCGGCGGGGTGGCCAGGACGCCGCCCCTGACGATGAACACGTTGTGCACCCAGCCGTCCGCGACGTATCCGTCGGGATTGAGCATGATCGCTTCGTCGCAGCCTGACCGGATGGCTTCCGACTGGGCGAGAAAGGCATTGAGGTACTGGCCGGTCGCCTTGGCCGCCGGCGGCAGGCTGTTCGCGGTGATGCGCTGGAAGCTCGATATGTGAGCCGTCACGCCACGATTCGCCGGATGACCGTTCAGAGGGCCGTGCTCGCTCGGTATGACGGCCGTCCGGAGCGGGGCGCGGAGCGGGTTCGGGCCCTCGCCGAGAAAGACGATCGGACGCAGGTAGCAGTCCCCTAGCCCGTTCGCTCGTACGACGTCGGCGCACGCCCGGGCGAGCTGCTCGGTCGAATAAGGCAGCTGCAGGTTGTAGACGGCTGCCGAGCGTGCGAGCCGGTTCAGGTGGTCGGACAGCCGGAAGGCCACGGTCCCGCGGTCCGTGGCGTGGCAGCGAATGCCCTCGAAGAAGCCGATGCCGTAGTGCAGGCCATGGATGCTCACATGGACAGTTGCCTCGCTCCACTCGACCAACTCGCCGTCCAGCCAGATGAACTTCGCGAACATCGGAGAGTCCTTCCGTTCTCGTAGGTGGAACTAGCGAAGCTCGGTGATGATGCGGCGTTCGAATCCCTTGTTCCCGGTCAGGCCACGGCACTCGGCGCGCTGCACCTTTCCGGAGGTCGTTCTCGGGATGCTTCCGGGGCGGACCACCGTGACAGAGGTGATCCGTGTTCCGATCGTGCGGCTGACTGAGGAGCGGATGTCCCGTGCCAGAGCGGCCGCCGAGTCCGGCGCCCCGGCGAGGGTGCGGCCCACCTCGACGAACAGGGCGAAGCGGCTCTCGTCGGAGGGATCCCGGAAAGCCGCGCAGGCCCTGACCTGACGGCCGCCGACGTGATGGGCGACCGCCTCCGCGTCCTCGGCGAAGACGTTGTGCCCGGACAAGCTGATCACTTCGTTGCGGCGTCCGAGCACGAACAGCTCTCCGTCGTGGGTGAAGCCCGCGTCGCCGGTGTCGTGCCAGTCGCCTGCGGACGGGACGAAGCCGTCGGCGGTCTGGTAGCCGCTGAACCGTGACTCGCCGGCGAGGTGGATCGCAGTCGGTTCGAGCCCCGTGCGCAGGCGCAGTTGGTTGCCGGACAGGGGAACCCCGAGGGAGACATGGCCGTCCGGCCCGAGGACGGGGCCGCGTCCCAGCGGGTTGGAGGTGGTTCCGACCACGCCTTCGGCGAGCCCATAGCTCGGCTGGATGGCCTCCCAAGGGAAGCCGAGCGGGCCGGCGGTCCGGTGGAAGTCCAGCAGCGCCTGCCAATGGATGCGCTCGCCGCCGCTCAGGCACGCCCGCATTCCGGACAGGTCGAGCCCGTCCTCGTACGGCACGGCTGCGGCGAGCCGGAAGGCGAAGTTGGGTGCAGCGCTGATGGTGGCCCGTTCGCGGGAGAGGGTAGTCAGCCAGCTCGCTGGCCGGGTCGCGAACGACGCGGGGGGCATCAGCACGACATCGATACGGGCCGCCAACCCGTACAGGAACATCGCGATCAGTCCCATGTCGTGGTAGAGCGGCAGCCAGGAGACGATGCGGTCCCGCCCGTACTCCAGTTCCATCCCCGCGAGGCCCGCCTGTATCTGGCTGGCGAGTTGTTCCCGGCTGATGACCACGCCCTTGGGCGTGCCCATGCTGCCGGACGTGAACTGGACCAGCGCGGCGTCCGGTACGGCGAGCTGGGGAACGATGCTCCGGCCTTCCGCCGGGGCGGCGAGCGCCGACTGTGACAGCAGGCGCGCGCCGGGTGGGATCGGCAACAGTCCTGCATCCACGTCGCTGACGTAGAGCTCGCAGCCCATGCGCGCGAGTACCGGCGTGAACCGTTCGGTGTAGAGCCCGTGCGCGTCACGGGGCATCGGGGGCACGGAGACCAGGCAGCCGCCGGCCATCCAGGTGCCGAGGGCCGTCAGTACGGAGCCGAGGTCGTTGCTGACGGTGCAGGCCACGTACGTGCCCGGGGTCACGCCGGCCGCGCGGAGGCGGGTCGCCGTGGCCTCGGCGCGGGCCATGAGTGCCGGGTAGCTCAGCCGGACGGTGGTCGGTCCGTCCGAGACCGTGAGGCCGTACTCCTCGGCGTCGTACGGCCGGACGATCTCCTCCAGGCTCGGATACGTGCTCGGGCTGCTCGGCCCCCGGAGGACGGTGTCGACACCCTCCGTTCGCGCGTCGCCCCGACGACTCGGTGCAGTCGTCATGCCTGTGCTCCGGAAGGCGTTCCCTGCCCGACGGCCGCGATGTCGGCAAGCTCGGCCATGGTGCGCTCGTCCGCGGCCAGTGCCCGGTCGATGACGTCCTGGATCCGCGGGTCGCGCAGGGCCCGGCGCTGCAACTCCTCGTTGATGTAGGAGACGTGCCAGATCTCGTCCTTGAGGATGCCGCGCAGCGTCCTGCGGATGACGGTGGGGATGTCCTGGACGTCCAGGTGCTCCTCGTACTGCTCGCAGCCCCGGCGCTCGGAGACCCAGGTCAGCGCGAGCAGCTCGTCGAGGCTCCGGGGGATGCCGAAGTGCTGGCCCAAAAGGGTCTGGTAGGGCTCGTCGACCTCGACGATATGGCCGTCCATCTCGCGTATGGCTTTCGTCCAGAGCCAGGCGTGCACGGCCTCGTCGCGCAGGTGGCGACTGAGGTTGTTGCGCAGCTCGACGTCGTCCGCGAGCCTGCCAAGCCGCATGATCACGCCGGTCCCGTGGACCTCGGCCGCACGGTACTGGTTGAGAAGGGCCAGGGGGTTGTCTTCCTCGTACACAGGCTTCTGCGGGGCGATCACTTCCGGCCTCCCGTGAGTGAGTCGGAAAGCTTCTTCGCGAGGCCTCCCACGGTGTGGAAGTCTTTGACGGAACTCACATCGAGCTGCTGTCCCGTCTCCTTGTGCACGGAGGCCAGTAGTTCGGCCGCATCGAGGGAGTCGAAACCCAGGTCGTCGACGAGGTTCGTGTCGGGAGAGATGCTGGCCGGGTGAATCGGACGACCTCGGCAAATGAGGGCCGAGATGACCTCTACTGCCTTCTCTTCAGTCACTGCTGTTCCTTTGCTGATGGGTCTTGGCCGCAGCCTGGGCTTGAAGGGATCATTGCTTTCCGCTCCATTCCCGGTCTATCGGTGCGGTATCGAAAGGGGCTTCACAACTCGCTTGAGACGACCTCCACTTCGGGCCAGACGAGGGCGGCGGCGCCCCAGGTGAGCCCGCCCCCCATGGCGGCCAGCAGCGTGCGGTGGCCGGGCGCCGGGCGGCCTTCGCGAACTCCGTCGGCGAGCGCGAGCGGGATGGAGGCGGCGGAGGTGTTGCCGACCCGGTCGATGTTGCCGACGGCTGCCGCCGGGGCGAGGCCCAGTTCGCGCACCACCGCGTCGGTGATGCGCCGGTTCGCCTGGTGGGGAACGAACGCGTCGACGTCCTCCACCGCCCAGCCGGTCCCCTTCATCACCTGCCGCGCAGTGTCGGCGAAGGTGCGGGAGGCCATGCGGTACACGGCCGTCCCGGCCATCCGGAACCGCCCGTCCGGTGCGGCCCGGGCGATCAGATCCGCGTGCCGGCCGTCACTGCCGAGGTCGATCGCGAGGATCGCGCCGGGCTCGTCCGCCTCGCCCTGGCGGAGGACGAAGGCGCCGGCCCCGTCTCCGAAGATGACGCCCGTGGAGCGGTCCTCCGGGTCGAGGATGCTTGAGTACGTCTCGGCGCAGACCACCAGCACGGCGTCGGCCACCCCCGCGGTGATCAGCCCCACGGCATTGGCGATCCCGTACACGGCGCCGCTGCACACCGCGGAGATGTCGTACGCTGCTGCCCCCGTGAGCCCCAGCCGGGCGGCGACCTCGGGGGCCATGGCCGGGCACGGCCGGTAAGGGGTCGTGGTGGCCAGCACCAGGGCCTGGACGTCGGCTCCCGCGGAGGCCAGTGCATTGCGCGCCGCGGCCTCGGCCAGGTCGACGACGGTCGTGCCCGGTGAGGTGACGCGCCGCTCGCGGATGCCCGTACGGGTCACGATCCAGTCGTCGCTCGTGTCGAACGAGCGCGTCAGCTCGGCGTTGGTCACCACCCGGGACGGCAGGCAGGTGCCGAGCCCGGCGAGCGTGGCGCTCGGCCTGGTCCGTTCCAGCCTCATACGACGTCACCTCCGTCGGAAGCCCCACCGGGGTGGGGCCGTTGTTGTAGGACGGCGGCTGTCTCGGCGGCGACCGCGGGCGCGTTATCGTCGTCCAGAAGGAAGAAATGGCCGCCGGGAAAGACCCGTTGGCTGTAACCGGCGACGGCCTGGTGCTGCCACCGGGCCAGCTGCTCCACGTCGACCAGCTCGTCGTCCTCGCCGGCCAGGACGCAGACCGGGACGGGTATCTCCCGGCCGGTGATCTCCTCGGCCAGTCGTTGCCCCAGTGTCAGGTCGTGGCGCAGCACCGCGAGGACGTGCTCCCGCAGGAACGGCTCCCGGAGGACTTCGGCGGGCGTACCTCCGCCGAGCCGGATGATGTCGAGAAGTTCCTGCTCCGGCCAGTCAGTCGCCCGCTCGGCCGGTGGACCGGCCGGATGGGCACTGAGCACCAGCCCCTCGCACAGGTCGGGAGCCGCCAGCGTCAGGGCCGCGGCGAGTGCTGCCCCCAAGCTGTGCCCGAAGTGCACCGTGGGCAGCCTCGGAAGTCGATGTAGTTCCCGCAGGGCGGCGTCGACCACAGCTGCCGGCTCGGGAGGTGCGTCGGGCACGTCATCCCCGAACCGGCGCTCGCGACCCGGCAGGGTGACCCCAACGAGCTCGTACGCGTCCGGCAGATGTCGCAGCATCGGGAGCAGGGCGTTCGGCCCCGCGCCGCTGTGCGCCAGGACGACCACCCGGCCCAGGGGCGCACCCCGGGCCGGGTGCCGCAGCGTCGTGGTCCATGACTCGTCGGACACGGTTCACGTCCGGTCGGTGAGCTCACGGCGGGACCACGCGACGACCGTGTCGCCCGCGGCGACCGTCACGGGCTCCTCGTTCACCGGGAGTTCGTCCAGTCCGCGGGCCGCCCAGTAGTCGTCGCCGAAGACACTGTCGTAGTAGCGGTCACCGCGGTCGGGCAGTATGCCGACGACGCGCGTGCCGGCCTTCTCCCTCGAGCTGAGATGACGCAGCACCTGGTACACGGAGCCCGAGGTGTTGCCTCCGAAGAGCAGTTGCTCGCGGACCAGCCGACGGGTCGCCTCGAACGCCTCCCGGTCGTTGAACCAGTGGATCTCGTCGATCTGGGAGTGGTCCAGGTTCGACGGCATCAGGCTGTTGCCGAGACCGCTCTGCAACCGGGTGGGATCGTCGGGCTGGCCGAACAGCACACTGCCTGCGCAGTCGACGGCCACCACCCGCAGATCGGGCAGCGTCCGGCGCAGCGCGCGGGCGGTGCCGCAGAGCGACCCACCGCTGCCGACGGATCCGACCAGGATGTCGAACGGCCCGCAGTCCTGAAGGAGTTCGGCAGCGAGGGTCTGATAGGCCTGCGGGTTCTGCGGGTTGCTGTACTGGCGCGGCCAGAAGGCGCCCGGGAGATCAGCCATCAACTGTTCCAGCCGGTCCAGCCGGGCGCGCTGCCAGCCCCCCTCCCCCATGCGGTCGACGATGTGCACCGAGGCGCCGAGCTTCTTCAGCTTCACCAGAGTGATGGGATCGATGCGTGGGTCGGTGACGATGTGCACCTCGTGTCCGAGCGGTGGGCCGACCAGAGCGAGGCCGAGGGCCATCGTGCCCGACGAGCTCTCGACGATGGGTGCACCCTCGACGAGTTCGCCGGTCTTACGGGCGTGAAGCACCACCTGGCGTGCGACCCGGTCCTTCATGCCGTAGAGATTCTGCATCTCCAGTTTGGCGAACACCTCCACGCCGGTGAATTCGCCGAGGCGGAGACCGACCAGGGGAGTGTGTCCGATTGCATCAACCACATCAACGTATGGCATGGGAGCTCCCGACAGGAGGAGTTGGTGCCGACTGTGTGCTCCGTTCGCCGCGCGGAGCGAAATTTAGCGTGTGATCGACGGTGATCTCTCCGGCGATGTCGTGGCACTCGTCGACGACACGGGCGAGTCGTTCGTCGTGATCCGGATCAGCGGCTGAAATCAGGATGCCGAGTTTGGTGCCACTGTGTGCGACGACCACTCCGAGGGCGCCGGCCTTTCGGCAGGTATCGAGGAGATCCGGCAGCAGGCGCTTGTGCTGCAGCCTTTGATTCATTTCCGAACTCCGGGTCGCCACCCGGCCAATCGTCCGGACGTCACCGTGGCGTACCGCTTCGCTCAGGCTGTGCAGTAGCCGGCGGTATTCGGATGTCTCCTTGCGCGTGAACGACTTCTCCTTGCGGTTGAAGGCGACCGTGTCGATTTCGCCGCCCTCGTCGACCCCCACGATCGTCATCGGCGGGATGGGTCCCAGCCGAGCGCAGAGGCGTACTTCCCGATGGTAAAAGGCAGTCGTGCCGTTGTACATCACCCCGTCGGTCGGCTCGATCGGCCGGATGAGCCGCTCGATCGTGGCCGCAGGCATTCCGACTCCGAGCACCCCGGCCACGGCACGGGCAGTGGCCACCAGATCGGCGGAGGAACTCGCGAGCCCCTTTCCCTCCGGAAGGTCGCCGCTCAGTGTGAGAGTCCCACCGCCGGGGCATCCGTATTGCCTCAGCATCCGGTCGGCCAGCTCCAGGGACTTACGTTTGCCCGGCGGTTCGACCCGGAGTTCCTGGTCGGGTTGCCACTGGAAACGTGCGGTGGACCAGCGAGCTATGGGGAGTGTGACGAGGAAATCTCGATTTCCCGGCTGCAGCCTCCCCTGCAGCAGTTCGCCGAAGGTGCCGAAGGAGCTGCCGTTTGCAACGGGCCGTTGGACGGATACAGCGCTGGTCATGCACCCTCCACGAATGGCCTTGAAATCCGGTTGGCGCCACCTTCCTGACCACTTCTATCGACGCCCTATCCCCGAACTATTGGCATCGAAGTCAATGGCGCCCCGGCACGATGGCGGAGTCCCGCCACCGTGTGCGGCGCGGCCCCGCCGGAGACCGCCCGGCACGCACCATGGGGGACTGCCGCGGTTCCAGCGAGCGCCAGGAACTCTCCGACGGAAGGAACTTATGACCGAGTCCGGGAATGTCACGTCGTCCGACCGTCAGGAACTACTCCGACGTCGACTCGTCCGCCGGGCGCCATCCACGGCGCCGCGCTCCACCCCCGGGCCCCGGCGGACCGAGGCGCCGCTCTCCGCCGCTCAGCAACGGCTCTGGCTGGACCACCTGTTGGACCCGACCGCGACCCGGTACAACGTGCCGTTGCGCTGGTGGCTCGACGGCCGGCTCGATGTCGTCGCCCTCCAGCGGGCATTCGAAGCTCTCGTCGCCCGGCATGACGTCCTGAGGACCGTGTACGAGGGCGAGGAGTCGGCCCGGCAGGTCGTCACCGCCTCCCAGCCCCTCGACCTGGCGCTCACCGATCTCACGGAGTGCGAGGACCCCGCCGACAGCTCCACCTGCGGCGGCCCGGAGCCGGGCGGGGCCGACGAGCGTGCCCTCGCCCTCTCCGTGGCGGCGATCAACGAGCCGTTCGATCTGGCCGCAGGGCCCGTCCTGCGCGTCCGGCTGTACCGGACCGCCGCCGACCGGTGGCTCCTGACCGTCGCCGTTCACCACATCGCCTTCGACGGCTGGTCGCTGTCCGTCCTGCAGCGGGAACTCGGCGCCCTCTACCGCGCTTTCGCCGCTCGCCGGCCCGACCCGTTGCCCGAACTCGCCTTCCAGTACGCGGACTTCGCCGTGCAGCAGCGCTGGGAGGCCGACAGTGCGCGAAGCAGGGCCCTCGTCGACCACTGGTGCGACAGGCTGTCCGGGCTCAGCAGAGCCGAGGTCCCCTTCGACCGGGAACGTCCGGAACGGCCCACCGGCGCCTGCGCCGAGCACACCGTCAGCATCCCTCCCCAGGTCGTCGAACGTCTCGGAGTACTCGCCTCGGAGCACGACGCCACCCTCTTCATGACCCTGCTGGCCGCCTACCACCTGCTGCTCTCCCGCTTCACCGGCAGCCCGGACGTGGCCACGGGAACGCCGGTCGGCAACCGGGACACGACCACCCATGAAGACCTCATCGGCTTCTTCGTCAATGTGATCGTGCTGCGCTCCGATCTGTCCGGCGTCCTGGCCGAGGGCACCTTCGGGGACCTGCTGGACCGGGTGAGGAGCACCGCCCTGGAGGGCTACGACCACAGCGGGGCCTCCTACGACGCGGTGGTGGAGGCGGTCAACACGGCCGACCGGGCCCAGGGGCCCACCGCGCCGCTCTTCTCGTCCGTCTTCGCCCTGGACACCGACCCGGGCGACGACCTCGATCTGTCCGGCCTGACGGCGACCGAGTGCCCCGTCCCCAACACCACCGTGCTGTGTGACCTCGCGATGTCGGTGATCACCGGCCGGGACGGGCTCCGCTGCGTCCTCGACTACGCATCGGAGCTGTTCGACGAGGCCACCGCCGCCGCCTTCGCCGACAGCTACCTGGCTCTGCTCACCGACATCGCCCTGACGGGGACCGGCCGTCCGCTACACGAGTACGCGGCGGCCGCCGCGGAGCCCTTCGTCCTCACGGACGACTGCAGGGAGTGGGCCGTCGGCCTGCTTCCCGGCGCCGGCGCCGCCCCGGTCGGCGACCCGGGCGGGCCGGTCCCGGTCGCCGCGAGCGCGTACGTGCTGGACGAGCGGCTGCGGCCCGTTCCCAGGGGCGCGATCGGCGAGCTGTACCTCGTCGCCGCGCCGGGGGTCCGCCCCGACTGGGCCACGTCGGAACCGCTGCCCGCGCCCGACGGAGCAGGCCTGTCGGCCCGCGTCCACGCGACCGGAGACCGCGTGCGGGTGCGGGGCGACGGCACCCTCCAGCACCGGGGGCGCCCCGACGGCCGGGTGTGGCACCGTGGACGCCTCTTCGACCTCGAGGAGCTCGCGTCCGCGCTGAGGACCCACTCGACGGTGCGCCAGGCCGTCGCAACGGCCGCTGCGGGGCCGGGCGGCGGCACCGTGCTGGTGGTCCACGCCGGGGTCGACGAACCGTCGCGGGCGACGTCCGACCGGATCCGAGAGCACCTCGGCGGGCTCCTTCCCCTGTGCCCCCCGTACGAACTCCGGATGTGGAAGGGCGACCTTCCGGCGACCGCGGACGGCCGAGTCGACCTCAAGGCGATGGCCGTCACCCCTCATCCGGACGGTGAGCACACCGGAGCGGCAACGCCTCTGCAGCTCCTCGTGGCCGGGATCTTCGCCGAGTTGCTGGGCGTCGACCGCATCGATCCGGAGCAGGACCTGCGCGCCGCGGGCGCCGACTCGCTGGTGTCCGTCCGTGCAGTCGCCCGACTGCGTGAGCGGCTGGGCCGGCGCATCGAGCTGCGCGCACTGGTCAAGAGCCGAACCGTCGCCGATGTCGCCGCCGAACTCGGCGAGGACGTCGCCCCGCCCGCGCAGCCCGCACCGGTGACGGCGACGGACGACCGGCTCCCGCTCTCTCCCGGCCAGCGGAGCATCTGGTTCCTGGAGAAGCTCCGACCGGGCCGTACGGACTATCTGATGCCCTTCAGGTGGCACCTGAAGGGCCCCTTGGACGGCGAAGCGCTGCGCCGAGCCCTGGACGGTGTCCTGGCCCGCCACACGGCGCTGCGGGCTGGTTTCGGCGAGGTCGACGGGCGCCCCGTCCAGCACATCGCCGACGTGCGCGCCGTGCCGTGGCGCGCCCGCGACCTGAGCGGACTCCCCCCGCAGGAGGCGCGGACCGCCCTGCGCGACCTGGCCGCCGAAGAGGCGGCGCGGCCGTTCGACCTCGGCCGTCCGCCGCTCGTCCGGGCCGCCCTGGTCCGTACGGCGGCCGAGGAGCACACCCTCCTGCTGACGGCCCACCACATCGTCTTCGACGGCTGGTCGACGGGCGTCCTGCTCGCCGATCTGGACACCGCCTACCGGGACGTCGTCGCGGGCGGAGCCGGCGTGCTTCCGCCGCCCGCCTTCGGCTATCCGGACCATCTCGTGGAACAGGAGCGCCTGCTCGCGTCGCCCGAGGTGCGTGAACGGCTGCGGGAACGGGCGGAGCGGCTGGCCGGCGCACCGCGCCTCGAACTTCCCCGCTACGGCCACGGAGACGAGGCGCGGGGCGGGCGCCACAGTCTGGTGCTGTCCCGGGAACTGACCCGAGCGGTGCGCGCCCTGGCCGACACGGAGAACACCACCGTCTTCTCCGTCCTCTTCAGCGCGTTCAACCTGCTGCTCGGCAGGCTGTCCGCACAGGAGGACATCCTGCTGGGAGTGCCATTCGCCGGACGGGGGCGGCCCGAGTTCGACGAATTGGTCGGACTGTTCCTCAACACGCTGGTCGTCCGCTCGGACCTGGGAGGCGACCCGACCTTCCGCGCGTTCCTGGGCCGGGTGAGCGAGTCGCTGACGGAGGCGATCGGCAGCTCGGACCTGCCGTTCGAGCGACTGGTGGAGGCGATCAACCCACCCCGCGACATCGACCGGAACCCCCTGGTCGACGTCCTGTTCAACTTCGCCAACCAGACGAACGCGCCGACACGGCAGCCGGGCGGTCTCGACGTCGTCGAGGGGGACGTGGAGGGCGGTGACCCCAAGTTCTGGCTGACGCTGTACGGCAGCCTGCACGACGACCGGATCCGGCTGGAATGGGTGTTCCGGACGGACGTCTTCAGCAGCCGTCAAATCGCCGGCATGTCCGCCCAGTTCTCCCATCTGATCGAACAGCTGACCGGGCGTCCCGATGCGCCCGCCGCCAGCTGTTCGCTGCGGGCGCCCGAGCTCCGGGAGGTCCTGCCCCGACCGGACGAGCCGCTGCCCTCTCCCGCGGAGCCGTCGGTCGTCGACCAGTTCGAGCGGGCGGCCGAACTGTACGGCACGAGCCCGGCCCTCAGTCAGGGGAAGACGTCCCGGTCATACGGTGAACTGCGCGCCGACGTCCGGCACGTGGCGGACGAGGTGGCACGCCTGACGCCCCGGGACGCCGTGGTGGCGCTGTCCGTACCCGCCTCCTTCGGGCTCGCCGCCGGCATGCTGGGCATCCTGGCCGCCCGACGCCCCCTGCTGGTCGTCGACCCTGCGCTGCCGCGCCGGCGCAGGGAGTTGCTGCTGCGCGAGGCCGGAGCCCGACTGGTCATCGGCGGGAGCGGCGGGCCGACCGACTCGGGCGGTCTCGACCTGGTGCCCGGCCCCGTGGAACCCGGAGGCCGTGAGCCGGTGGCGCAGCCGCACCGTCCCGGCGACCGGATCGCCTATCTCAGTTTCACCTCCGGTTCCACCGGGACTCCCAAGTGCGTGGCCGGCTCGGAACGGGGACTCGCCCAGTTCGTCGACTGGCAGCGTGAGACCTTCGGGATCGGCCCCGGCGACCGCGCCGCGCAACTGACCGCGCAGTCCTTCGACGTGCTGTACCGGGACGTGCTGACGCCCCTGGTCAGTGGGGCGACGCTGTGCGTTCCGGACGTGGACACCGGCGACCCGGACCGCCTCTTCGCGTGGTTGCGGGCGGAGCGCATCACCGCGCTCCACACCGTGCCCTCTGTGGCCCGGGCTTGGCTGTCGGCGACCTACGCCGACCGCTCTGTCGCCACGCTGCGCCAGGTCTTCTTCGCCGGTGAACCCCTGACTGGAGCCCTGGTGACCTGGTACCCGGCGCCTTCTACCGGGTGGACCGCATCCCGGTCACGGCCAGTGGCAAGACCGACCGCCGCGCGCTGCTCACGATCCCGCGGACCCGCATCGCATCAGCCAGGCAGCACCAGCCGCCCCGGACACCGACCGAGAGCCTGCTCGTCGACATCTGGCAGCAGGTGCTCGGTGTGCGGGGGCTCGGCGTCCACGACAACTTCTTCGAGCGGGGCGGCGACTCGCTCCGCCTGGTCCACGCCACCTCGCTCGTGCGCGAGCAGGATGTGGAACTGGAGGTCAGCGACCACTACGAGCACCAGACGGTGGCCGAACTCGCCGCACGGGTCGACCGCGGCGCGGACCCGGACCGGGAGCCCCGGAGGAGCCCCGTCGTGCGGCTGTCCGCGGGTGGCGACGCCCGCCCCCTGTTCTGCGTCCACCCCAGTGGTGGCAGCGCCTCCTGGTACACGGCCCTGGCCCGCGCCCTGCCCTCCCACCGGCCCGTGATGGCCTTCGAACTGCCGGGCGCCCACAGCACGGGGGAGCCCTGCGACACGATCGAGGCCCTCGCCGAGGAGTACCTCACCCACCTGCTGCGTGCGCAGCCCGCCGGCCCGTACGCGCTCATGTCCTGGTCGTACGGGGGGCTCATCGCCTTCGAGATGGCCCGCAGGCTGACCGCCGCGGGGCACCGCGTGGACCCGCTCATCCTGATCGAACCGACCCTGCCTCGCGATCCCGTGTCGGCGGAGGGCCATCGGACCGCGGCCGAGCTCTACGGGACGGCGGCGGACCTCGTGGAGAAGGCCGCGGCCGCTCCCGAGAACAGCTCCGAGCGGGCACGCCTGGAAGCCGCCGCCGCAGACTTCTTCGACTCCCTCGAATGGGGCCCCGGTCGGTCCGCACTGGCCACGGCTCTCCCGCTGCGCGCGTGCGGACTCCTCCATCAGGCCTACCAGGACTTCGATCCCGGCGTGTTCGGCGGCGACATCCAGCTGGTGCTGTCCCGGGCAGGGCTTGCGGCGAGTTCGGAACGGCCCGCCACGGTCCTGCACGACTCGGCCCGGCGCTACCTCGACGGCTGGCGGCACCTGGTCGCCGGCGACCTGCGGGTCCACGAGAGCGGTGGAGACCACATGTCCATGGTGGCGCCGAGCAACGCGGCTGACCTCGCCGCGCTCTGCGAGCGGCTCTGTGCCCAAAACGACCCACAGCGTCAGGACGGGGAGACCCGGGAAACGGGCGCCGGGGTTATCACTTCCAGGAGGCAGCATTGAACCGAACGGGCACGCATTCGCTTACGGGCCGGATCTCACAGGCCCCCACGGAGTTGCTCCACGAGGAGGTGCTCGCGCCACAGTTCGACTATGACGTGACCCACCTGCTGCCGTTCTACCTGCACATGGAGAAGGCGCTGCTTCTCGAGTACGTCCGGCTCGGCGTGCTGAGCACGGGCGACGCCCGGGCCATCGCCACCGCGCTCCACGAGGTCTCCGCCGCCTCGCTGACTGCCGACCGGCAGAGCAACCTGTCGGACCTGTCCTTCGCGATCGAGGTAGCCGTCGGACGCCGGCTCCCCGAGCCCGTCCCCGCCTGGCGGGTGGACCGCAGCAGGAACGACTTCCAGGCCTGCGGACAGCTGCAGCTCGGCCGCGCACAGACCGTCAAGACCGCGGAGGAACTTCTGGCCTGCGCGGCTGCGGTGCACGAGCTGGCCATCCTCCACGCGTACGACCCGATGCCCGGCTACACCCATCTCCAGCCGGCCCAAGTGATCACACCGGCATTCTTCCTCAGCGCCGTCTGCGAGCACCTGCTGCACTCCGCAGAACGGCTGCTGGTCTGCTACGAGGGATGGGACGCCGCGCCCCTCGGCGCCGGCGCCATGGCCGGCCAGCAACTCCCTTGGGACCGCCACCGGCTGGCGGAACTCCTGGGCTTCGCCAAACCCGCTCCGCATGCGCTGACAGCGGTCGCCTCGCGAGGATGGCTGCTCGAACTCGCTGCGGAATGCGCCACGTTCGGGATCGGCATGAGTCGGTTCGTGACGGACCTCATGACCTGGGCCGGAGGACAGCACGCCTTTGTGTCGCTGCCCGACGAGATGGCGGCGATCTCGTCGGCGATGCCCCAGAAGAAGAACTACCCCATCCTCGAGCGTCTGCGGGGCAAGAGCAGCCACGCCCTGTCCTGGTACGTGGACAGCGCGACAACCCAACGAGCCACTCCCTTCAGCAACACCGTGGAGGTCTCCAAGGAGAGTGGGGCTCAGATGGTGCAGCAGCTGAGTGGCCTCCGCTCGATGCTGCGTCTGGCGACCGCGGTCTTCGGCCATCTCTCTTTCGACACCGCGCGGCTGCGCGAAGCCTGCGGAGAGGACTACCTCGGGGCATTCGCCCTGGCCAACGAGCTGACTCTCGCCGACGGCATCCCTTGGCGCGAGGCACAGGTCATCACCGGCGCCTATGTCCTGGCCGCGCAGCGGACCGATCGGCCAGCCACGTGTCCCGACCCCGAATCGCTGCTGAGCATTGCGGCTGCTCACGGTCACGAGGCCGGGCACTCCGCTGCCGCGCTGGAGGGTCTGCTGCGGCCGGAGGCCGAGTTGGAGCGCAAGGCCACGGCCGGCTCCACGGCGCCGCATTCCACCATGGCTGTGCTGCAGCGGCAGAAGGAGCGGATCGGTGAGCTGACGGCGGACTGGACCCGGCGCCGGGAGGTCCCGGAGGCCGCCGCTCGCCATGTCGATCAGCTCCTCGGACTCGGCGCTCCCTCCTGACTTCCGCCCTTCCCCTTCCCCTCACGTCGAATCGAGGACCATGACACGCCATCTCGCCTTCGTCGAAGCCAACACCACGGGCACCGGCATGATTGCCCTGCATACCGCTCGAGACCTCGGTCTCGTCCCCGTGTTCCTCACCTCCGACAGCGCCCGCTACCTGGGTCTGGAGGAGACCGGTGCCGAGGTCGTCGACTGCGACACCAACCGGCCCGCCGCTGTGACCGCGGCATTGGGGGCGCTGCCGGCCGGCAGCCTCGCCGGAGTCACCACGACCAGCGAGTTCTATGTGCCGGCCGTCGCGGAGGCAGCTGCGGAGCTGGGCCTGCCGGGCAACCCTCCCGACGTGGTGCGGCGTTGCCGGGACAAGGGTCAGGTCCGTGTCGCTCTGCAGGCAGCCGGAATGCCGCAGCCGCGGTTCGCCGTGGTCCGCACCGAGGAGGACCTGGACGAGGCGCTCACGCGGGTGGGACTGCCCTGCGTCGCCAAGCCCGTCGACGATTCCGGTTCCCAGCTGGTCCGGTGGTGCGGCACGCGGGACGAGGCGAGGGAGCACGCCGCGCTGGTCATGGCGGTGCGCACCAATGTACGCGGGCAGCCCGCCGCCGGGTCAGTCCTGCTGGAAGAGTTCCTGGACGCGCCCGAATACAGCGTCGAGCTGTTCAGCGTCGACGGCGTCCACCACTGTGTGGGCATCACCCGCAAGACCGTGACGGGAATCCCGTACTTCGTGGAGACCCGGCACGTATATCCGGCGCCGTTGGGGGAAGCGGCGGAAGCGGCCCTGCGCAAGGCCGCGTCGGACGCACTCGACATCCTCGGCGTACGCCTCGGTCCCACCCATGTGGAGATCAGACTCACGTCCCAGGGGCCTGCTCTGATCGAGCTCAACCCTCGGCTCGCGGGTGGAATGATCCCCGAACTGGTCCGGCTGGCCCATGGGGTGGATCTGCTGGGGCAACAACTGCACGCCGCCCTGGGCCATGACGTGGACCTGCAACCGACGCGGGCCGACAGTGCGGGCGTCGCCTTTCTGCTCCCGCAGCGCAGCGGGGTGTTGCGCCGGGTCACCGGCGCCGAGGATGCCACCCGGCTGGAACGGGTAGCACGCGTAACGGTCACCGGTCGACCGGGAAAGGAGGTGCGGCCAGCTCGTAACGCCTACGACCGGCTGGGTTCGGTGATCGCCCAGGGCTGCGGTACAGCGGAGGTCGACGCGGTGCTCGACAAGGCGCTCGGGATACTCGGCCTCGAGTTGGAGGACCTGGTGCCTTCTTCCGGGCTGGCTCGGCGGGATGGAGAAGAAGGCACCAGGCGGTAGCGAGCGGGCTCAGAGCTTCCTGTCGCGCAGAGCGTTGCGGTCCAGCTTGCCGTTGGGCGTGACAGGAAGTTCTCGCACCGTCAGGACCTGTTGCGGCACCAGAGCGGGCGGCAGCAGGTCCGCCAAGTAGCCCGTCAGCGCTAGCAGCCCAGGGGCTGCGCCGCCCTCGCGTGGGACGACGTACGCCACCAGCCGGTCCTCGCGGACCACCACGGCTGCCTGGCCGATCTCGGAATGGCCGCACATCACGGTCTCTATCTCGCCTGGCTCGATCCGTTGGCCGCGGAACTTGATCTGTTCGTCGATCCGACCCGCGTAGTACAGCTCACCGTCCCGCCCGGCCATGGCAAGGTCGCCCGTGCGGTACATGCGCTCGCCGGGCCGCAGAGGGTGCGGCGGGAACCGTTCCTCGGTCAGTTCGGGCCGGTTGAGGTAGCCGTCGGCGAGCTGGGGGCCGGCCACACACAGTTCCCCGGGTTCTCCGGGGCCGGGGACCGCGCCGCTGCTCTCACGTAGCAGGATCTCGGTGCCGGGAAGCGGCCAGCCGATCGGGATGGCACCGTGTGCGACGTGTTCGGGTTTCACGGAGGCCACGACCACGCCGACGGTAGACTCGGTGGGCCCGTATTCGTTGACGATCTGGGTGCACTTGGCCAGCCACGGACGAACCTGGTCGGCGCGCAGGGCCTCGCCGCCGATGACGAGTGAGGTGATGGCCGCCGGGGTCCCCTCGGGGCCCAACCAGTTGCCGAGTGCTTCCAGGTGGGTCGGGGTGATCTTCAGGATGCCGATGTCCACGGGGGCGGTCAGCAGCTTGGCCAGCCCCTCCAGGCCGCTCAGCGGGTCGGAGCCGGGGACGGGCCAGACCTCTCCGCCGTGGGTGAGGGGTACCCACAGGGAGGTCACGGTGGCGTCAAAGGCCAGCGGCGAGTGCCAGGGCGCGGGGCCGGAGGCGCCTTCGTACAGCTGCCCGGCACAGCCCACGTAGTGTGCGAGCGCTCCGTGCCGGACGCGAACGCCCTTGGGCACACCGGTCGAGCCCGACGTGTAGAGGACGTAGGCGGGGGAGTACGGATCGACGGGCGTCGTCGAAGGCGTCGAGGGTGTCGCGGACAAGGCGCGGGGCGGGTGGTCCGCGTCGATACCCTCGACCGTCACGACGTCCGTCCGGCCCCTGGCCGGCGTGCTCCCGCAGGCCTCGCGCAAGCGAGGGGCGAGCTCCTTGGTGCAGACGACGGCGCGCGCCCGGCAGTCCGCGAGGACGAACTGCCACCGGGCGACGGGGTGGCCGGGGTCGAGCGGGACGAGGACGGCGCCCGTCCGCCAGATCCCGAGGACGGCCTGGAGCGTCACCGCGGCCCGGGGGAGGCACACGGCGACCGTGTCGCCGGGCGCCACGCCCCGGCCGCGCAGCGCGGCCTCCCACCGGTCGGCGCCCTCAACGAGCTCGCGGTAGCTGACAAGCCCCTGTCCGTCCCGTACCGCGGGGCGGTCGGGATGGGCGGCCGCCACCCGTGCGACCAGATCGGGGACCGACTCGTTCATGGACAGCTCCATTCGTTTCTCACACCCGTCCGCATCGCCGGGAGTCGGACCAGCGCGTGACCGCGATGCCGATGGTCATCACGGAGGCGCGGGCGGAGCCCAGGGCCTCGCGTAGGAGCTCGGCCCCGGCCTCCCCTCCGGCGCCGTCCGGCCCCTGGTCGACGCCGAGCAGGCAGAGGGCAGATTCCAGAGCGGCGATCCGTGCTTCGCTCAAGGGGTCGGCCGGATCGCTGTCGGCACGGACCGCCGTCAGGACGCGCGCCAGCACCCGGACGTGCGGTTCGCCGTCGCCGTTCTCCTCCTGCCGCCGCGCGGCCCCGGCCCGCGTCCCGCTCATGCTCCCGGCACCATGGCCGCGGCGGAACGGCGTACGGTCGGGTTCTGGAAGTGCAGGGTCAGGGTGAGCGGCAGCCCCCTGTCCTGGGCGTCGGCAACGATGCTGATCGCCAGGATCGAGGTGCCTCCGATGGCGGAGAAGTCGTCGTCCAGGCCGATGTCCTGGGACTCGAAGTTCTTCCGCCAGATCTCGGCGAGTACGGCCTCGGTCGGTGTGGTCCCGTTGGGCCCGGCCGGGGCACCGGTGTGCATGGGCTCGACGGCAGTCGTACCGCTCAGCACGAGCACCTCGCGGTCGATCTTGCCGCTGAGGGTGAGCGGCAGCCGGTCGTGGAAGACGTAGGCGCCGGGACACATGTGGCCGGGCAGGACCTCTGCGGCGTGCTCGGCCAGGAGTTCGGGGAGGCCTCCGGCGTCCCGCTCCGTGGCGATGTGGGCGACGAGCTGTTCACGGCGGCCGCGGGGGTCGACCAGGACCACGCAGGCATCCCGCACGTCCGGGTGGCGCCGCAGGACGTGCTCCAGCTCACCCAGTTCGACGCGGTGCCCGCGGACCTTCACCTGGCTGTCGAGGCGCCCGAGGACCGCGATGACCCCGTGCTCGTCGAGCACGCCCTCGTCGCCGGTGGCGTACATGCGGGCCCCCGAAGTTTCGCTGTGCGGATCGGGGACGAAGCGGTCGGCGGTCAGCACGGGCCGCCCCAGGTAGCCGCGGGTGACGGGGACGCCGCCGATGTACACCTCGCCATGTTCGCCGGCGGCGACGTGGCGCAAGTTCTCGTCGAGCAGGTGGAGGCATGCGCCGCCGACGGGCGGCCCCACCGGGACGCGGGTCGCATCCGCGGGCACCGCGTCCATCGGCTGCGCGCTGACGAATGTGGCCGTCTCGGTGGGACCGTAGACGTTCAGGAGCACACTGCCGGAACCTCGACGGGCGGCGCGGTCCACGAAGACCCGTGCCGTGGCCGCGGAGAGGATGTCGCCGCCGACGAGCAGCTGACGGACCCCGTCCAGTGCCTCGGGCCGTTTCTCGACCAAGGAGTGGAACAGCGCCGGGGTGAGCCCCATCGTGGTGACGTGCTTCTCGGCCAGTACGGACGGAAGTTCGTCGATGGCGTCGTACGAGGGAGAGGCGATGACGAGGCGGCCGCCGTGCGCGAGGGCGCCCCAGATCTCCACGGCGGACGGGTCGAAGGCGAGCGGGGAGAGCTGAAGAAACGTCTCGTCAGAGGCGAACCGCATGTGCCGCTGCCGACTGCTCACCAGGTTCGCGATGTTCCCGTGCGTGACGCCGACGCCCTTGGGCAGGCCCGTGGTGCCCGACGTGTAGATGACGTAGGCGAGGTGAGCCGGGTGCACAGGGGTGGCCGACGCCGGCGCGGACCGGTCACCGGCCTCCGGGGCCTCGCTGATCGGCAGGGCGGTGGCGACCTCGTCGAGACCGGGCGGAAGCCCGTTGTCGTCCGTGACGACGAGCCGCGCGTCGGCGTCCTCGGCCATGAAGCGCAGCCGATCGACGGGGTAGTCGGGCGGGAGCGCCAGATAGGCGGCGCCCGTCCGCAGAACGGCGATGATGGTGACCACCGCCTGGACGGACCGCTGCAGGTGGATGCCGACGACGTGTTCGGGACCGACGCCCCGGGCCCGCAGCCGGTCGGCGATCCGGTCGGCCCAGGCCCGCGCCTGGCCGTAGGTGAGCGCCCGCTGGGAGTCCTCCAGCGCGATGCTGTCCGGGGCGAGGTCGGCGAACGCGTCGAAGCGATCGTGCACCAGCGTGGCCCGTACCGGGTCCGCGTGGTCGTTCATCGGCTGCTTCCCTTCAGGCGCTCGGCTCGGGGCTCCAGCCGCACCGGCAGGCTGTGGAACCCGGACCCGAAGTTGGAGTAGACACGTTGCGGTGTGCCGGTCAGGGCGCCAGGAGTGCCGTTCGCCCACCGCATCGACCCATCCGAGGAGGAACGGTGACCATTGCACCGCTGCGGAACCGCGCCGCCTGCGACGGTGACCGGCCCGAGCTGGCCGTCGTCGATCCCGAACCCGCCCACCGCCGTCTTCTCGCCACCGCCGGCGCAACGGCCGGGTTCACCGTCGCCTGTCCACCGGATCCGGTTCCGTGGGCTGCACGGCACGAAGGGGTTCTGCTGCTGGCCGTCCTCCGGGCAGACGAGTCCGATGCCGTACGGCGGATCCGGGAGGTGAACAGCCGGGTGACCGTCGTCGCCCTGACCGAGCCCGCGCAGGCCGACACCGCTCTGGCGGTGCTGCGCCAGGGAGCGACCGTCGTCCTGGACAGGCGAACCGATCCGCGCGTGGTGGTGCTGGCGGCACAGCTGGCCCGGTCGGGGCATGCCCTGATGCCGGCTCCGCTGCTGCCCGATCTCCTCGGAAGCCGGCCCCCCGGGACGGTTCCCCACCCCGGGATCGACCTCGACGACGCCGACCGTGAGCTGCTCCAGGACCTCGCCGCCGGGGCCACCGTCCGGCGCATGGCCCGCCACCGCTTCCAGGCGCCGCGCACGGTCGAGCGCCACCTGCGCCGGCTGTACTCGCGCATCGGCGCCGACGACCGCGTCCAGGCGGTCGCGAAGGCGACCCAGATGGGCCTGATCAGGGTCTCCGGTTGACCCCCTCCCACCGCGTAAAGGAACACAGCCATGAACGAGGCACAGACCCACACCACCGTCATCAACGACGAGGAGCAGTACTCCGTCTGGCCCGTCCACCTGGAGCTGCCCTCGGGCTGGCGCCCGATCGGCCCCAAGGGCACGAAGGCGGAGTGCCTGTCCTACATCGAAGAGGTGTGGACCGACATGCGGCCGGCCTCTCTCCGCGCGGCGATGGCCGCCAACGGTGCCCGGTGAGCCGCGCCGTGACGTCCGCGTTCGGGCCCGACGACGACGGCGCGCTCGAACCCCCGCAGCCCACGGCCGAAGGGGTCCTGGCAGCAGCCTTCGCCGAGGTCCTCGGCGTCGAATCGGTGGGGAGCCGAGACAACTTCGTCGAGCTGGGAGGTGACTCGCTGCGGGCCATGAGCGTGAGCGCCTTCGCCCGCAGACGAGGGCTCGCCGTGACCGCGCACCAGGTGCTGAGCAGCGAGACGCTGGCCGAGCTCGCCGAACTGGCCCAGGTCGCGCCGCCGGCACAAGCGACCCCCGCTGCGGCCCCCGCCGCAACGGACCCGTCGCTCCGCACCCGGGACGACGAGACGATCAGCCGGCTACTCAACGGGATCAGGTGACGCGTGTCCTCTCTCTCCCGCACCGACATCACCAGCGTGCACCCGCTGTCACCCGCGCAGGCCGGGATGCTCTTCCACCGGCTGCTCGACGGCAACGACACCGTGTACCTCAACCAGGACCGCTACCGGCTGACCGGACCGCTGGACACCGCTGCATTCCGCGCGGCGTGGCAACGCGTCACGGACCGGCACGACGCCCTCCGCACCGCACTGGTGTGGAAGGACCTGAACGAGCCGCTGCAGGTGGTCCGCGGCCGGGTGGCCGTGCCCTGGGAGGACCTCGACCTGCGCGGCCTCGGCAAGGAGGCGCAGCAGCTGCGCGTGGCCGAGTTGGTGGAAGCGCAACGCTCGGCGGACCCGGCCGAGGACGCCGAGGCGCCCTTCGCGCTCACCCTGGTCGCGCTGGCCGATGACCGGCACGAACTGCTGTGGACGAGCCAGCACATCGTCCTCGACGGCTGGAGCGCGGCCGTGGTGCTGCGCGAAGTCCTGGCCTGCTACCGCGAGGCGATGGGCGGCCCGCCCGCGGCCCTGCCCGCCCCCGTCCCCCAGGCCCGCTACCTGTCATGGCTGAACGGACTCGACGGCACGCAGTCGCAGCGGTACTGGCGCGTCCGCCTGGCCGGCCGCGAGACACCCACCGCCCTCTCCCTGCCGAGCCCGCCGCCGACATCCGCTGACGGCGCGCCGTTCCGGGTGCCCTTCAGCCTGGGCCGGGAGACCTCGGACCGGCTGCGCGCCTGCGCCCGCGCCCACCGGCTCACCCTCGCCTCCCTGCTGGAGGGGACCTGGGCGCTGACGCTGTCGGCGTTTGGCGGGGAACACGACGTACTGTTCGGCGCGGTCCGCAGTGGGCGCATGCTCGATCTGCCGGAGGCGCCCGAGATCGTCGGCATGCTGGTCAACACCGTGCCCGTGCGGGCCGCCGTCGATCCTGCCGCACCCGTGGCCGAGTGGCTCGCCGGACTGCACCGCGACCTCCTCGACCAGCGCCCGTACGAACACGCGTCGCTGACCGACATCCAGGATTGGAGCGACATCGCCCGGCCGAACCCCGTGTTCGAATCGATCGTCACTGTCCAGACGATCCCGGAGCTCACGGCCGACGAGCTGCCGCCCGGCCTGAGGGTCGAACACCTGGCGAACCTGGTCGACTCCGGGTACGAGACCGCCCTGGTGATCACGCCCTCGGACACCGTGACCGGGGAGCTGGTCTGTCGCCCCGACACCGTCGACCCGGGCTCCGCGCGCGCCTTGGCGGCCCTGTTCTCAAGGCTGCTCGAACAGGTCGGGCAGCACCCCGGCACGCCGATCGGCGCGCTGGACCTGGTCTCCGGGGCCGATCGAACCCTCCTGGACGAAGCCTTGGGAGCGCGCGCGTCCCTTCGCGAACCGTATCCGCTCCTCGACCTGATAGCCGACCAGGTCCGGCGGAGGCCACACGCCCCCGCCGTTACCTGGGGCGAGCAGAACCAGCTCACCTACCAGGAGCTGGACCTGCTCTCCGGGGCCTGGGCCGCCGAGCTGGTCGCGCGGGGCGCCGGTCCGGAGCGTACGGTCGGGATCTGCTTCCCTCGCTCCGCCGAACTGGTCGTGGCGATGGTGGCCGTCCTTCGCGCGGGTGCCGCCTACGTGCCGATCGACCCCGGCCACCCGCGTCAGCGACGCGTCGACATGCTCGCCGACACCGGCACCCGGCTGCTGTTGGCCGCACCGGAGTGCCTCTCCCGGTTCGGCGGCCACGAAGGCGTCGACGTCCTCCCGCTCACCCTCTCCACCCGGCCGGAGCCGCCGGCCGCAGTGGACCTCCCCCCGGTTCGCCCGGATTCGCTGGCCTACGTCGTCTACACCTCGGGTTCCACGGGGACACCGAAGGGCGTCAGCGTTCAGCACCGCGCGCTGAACTGGTTCGTCAACACCGTCGACTACCTGGACCTGGCGCCCGGCGACGTCATGGGCATGGCGTCGTCGCCCTCCTTCGACGCGCTCACCTTCGAGGTCTGGACCGCGCTCGCGCACGGTGCCTCGCTCCGGGTCATCCCCCACGACGTCCTGCTGGACCCGACCATGCTGAGCGCATGCCTGCTCGACTGGCAGGTCGACGTGATGTACCTGACAGCAGCGCTGGTCGAGGAACTCGCCCGCCACGTACCGGGCTTCGCGCGCGGCTTGCGGGTACTGCTGTTCGGCGGTCAGGCGTCGGACCCGGCCGTCGTGGCCCGGGTCAGGGCTGTGTCCGCCCCCTGGCGGCTGTTCCAGGTGTACGGCCCGACCGAGACCACGGTCTGGTCCTCCGTCCAGCAGGTCGGGGACGATTCGGAGGACTTCGTGCCCCTGGGGCGGCCCCTGCCCCGGACCACCGAGTACCTGCTGGACGCCGATCTGCGGCCGGTGCCCCCCGGAGTCCCCGGCGAGCTCTACATTGGTGGCGCCGGCGTGGTCCGCGGCTATCACGGCAGGCCGGCCAGGACCGCCGAGCGCTTCCTGCCCGACCCCTTCGGTCCCGGACGGATGTACCGCACCGGGGACCTGGCGCGGCTTCGTCACGACGGCCTGCTGGAGTTCCTGGGACGGGCCGACGAGCAGGTCAAGATCCGCGGTTTCCGGGTGGAACCGGGCGAGATCGCAGCCGTGCTGCGTGAGCACCCCGAGGTCGACGCGGCCGTCGTCGGCGTACGGCACGACCGTCAGAGGGGGACCCTGCTGGTCGCCTACACCGTGTCCACGGCAGCCTCGGAAGAACTGCGCGCGTTCGCGGCGGCGCGGCTCCCCGCCTACATGGTGCCGACCCACTACGTGGCGCTCGACCGCCTGCCGCTGTCGGTGACCGGCAAGGTCGACCGGGCGCGGCTTCCCGATCCGGAGCCGATCGACGAGGGACCGGAGCTCGCCTGCGCCGCCCCGCCGACCCCTTTGGAACGGTCGATCGCCGCCGTCTGGGCCCGGTTCCTCGGTCTGCCCGAGGTGGGGGTCACCCAGGACTTCTTCCATCTCGGCGGACACAGTCTGCTCGCCGTCCGGGTCTCCGTCGCCCTCGCCCGCGAACTCGGCATCGAGACCACGGTCCGGCAGCTGTTCGACTCCCGCACCGTGCGCGGGCTCGCCGAGCGCGCCGACGCGGGCACAGCACCGGTCTACGAGGAGATTCCGCGGACACCGCACGGAGTTCCGGTTCCGCTGTCGAGCGGGCAGCGGCGGCTGTGGATGCTCCAGGAGATGCACCCCGGCAGCGCCTCGTACAACTCGCCCGTCTCCCTCCGCCTGCACGGCACCCTGGACCTCGACGCGCTGCGCGGAGCCGTGTCGGACGTCGTCCTGCGCCACGACGCCCTGCGCATGCGGATCGAGATGACCGAGGACGGGCCGGTCCAGCTCGCCGCCCCGGCCGCCGAGGTGGCGATCGACGCTCACGATCTGACCGGTCTTCCCGCCGTCGAACGCGAGGGGCACGCGCGGGACCTGCTGACCGCCGAGGCGGCCCGCGCGTTCGACCTGACCCGGGACACCCTGCTGCGCTGCTCGGTGGTGCGCCTGGAAGCCGACGAGCATCTGGTGATGCTGACCTTCCATCACATCGCCTACGACGCGGCATCGGAGGCGGTCATCGCGGCGGATCTCTCCGCGCGGTACCAGGCCAGACTCTCCGGCGCCGCCGAACCGGTCGCCGCGCCGGCGTGCTCCGCCTCCGACTACGCCGCCTGGGAACACCGCCGGCGCTCGGCAGGGCACCACGCGGCCGGACTCGCCTACTGGCGGGAGACGTTGCGCGACCTGCCGACTCTGGAGATGCCCGCGGACCGGCTCAGGCCCGCCACCCGGTCGAGCACGTCGCACTCCCACGACTTCAGCTTCACCGCCGAGCAGCACGAGGCGCTCACCGAGCTGGGCAAGCAGCACGGGGCCACGCCCTTCATGACCTTCCTCGCCCTGTTCGGCATCCTGATGCAGCGGCACACCAGGCAGGACGACCTCCCCATCGGCTCTCCGATGGACCTTCGCGACCATCCGGACCTGGAGGGGCTGGTCGGCTTCCTGGTGAACACCGTGGTGCTGCGTCTCGACCTGGCGGGCGCCGGAACCTTCGCCGACCTCCTCGACAGGGTCCGGGACACCACCTTGGAGGCCCACACCCACGGGAGCGTCCCCTTCGACCTCGTGGTGGAGGACGTGAACCCGGCCCGTCACGCCGACCGCTCCCCGCTCTTCGACGTGCTGTTCCAACTCTCGGCGGACCCGCCGCCGGCGTGGGACTTGCAAGGCCTCTCCGCACGGCCAGAGCGGCCGGCCGTGCTCGCGGGCACCTTCGACATCGAGGTGGAGCTGACGGCCCGTCCCGACGGCAGCCTCGCCGGTCGGATCCTCGGCAACGCCGACCTGTTCGACGAGGCCACCGTACGACTGCTCGCCGACCGCTTCGTGCTCCTCGCCGACCGCATCCGTGCGGCGCCCACCGCACCGCTCGGGGAACTGGACGTCCTCCTCGCCGCAGACCGCGCGGCGGTCGCGGCGCTCGCCGAGGAGCCCCCGGCGGAGCGGACCGTGCCCGGGGACGCACCCGCCCGGCTGGACGAGTCCGTCGCTCGATGGGCCCGCCGCAACCCCACCGGGCCCGCGGTCGTCCGCGGTGCCACGAGCCTCGACTACCGGGGCCTAGACCGCCGCTGCGGCCAACTGGCCGCCAGGCTGAGGGAACGCGGCGTCGGCAGGGGAAGCGTGGTGGGCCTGTGGGCCGAGCCCCGCCCCGAGACGATCGTGGCGATCCTCGCGATCCTCAGAGCGGGAGCCGCCTACCTGCCGCTGGAGCCCTCCGACCCGGCCGAACGCGTCTGGGGAATGGTCCGCGACCGGAACTGCGCGGCCCTGCTCACCACGGAGCACGTCCACCGCGTGCCCGAGGAGTTCCGGCACCTCGCCGTCGGCCTGCAGCCGGAATCCGGACAGGCGCCGCTCCCGGCCGTGGCGGCAGCGGACAGCGACGAGCGGGACCTCGCCTACGTCATCCACACCTCGGGCTCGACCGGCCGCCCGAAGGCCGTCGGCGTTGAGCACCGGAGCGTCTCGCACTACGCGGCCGTCGCCGCCCGGGAGTACGGGCTGACCACCGAGGACCGGGTGCTGCAGTTCTCCTCCTTCAGCTTCGACGCCTTCGTCTCCGAACTCTGGACCACCCTGACGGCCGGGGCGACGTTGCTGCTCTCCGAGGACCGCGTGCTATCGCCGGCCGATCTCCACACGGCCCTGGCCGCCACCCGGACCACGGTCATCGACGTGCCCACGGCGTTCTGGCACCACTGGTGCGCGTGGCTCGCCGAGCAGCGGGAGCCCGAGATCCCCGGCGACCTGCGGCTGGTCGTCATCGGAGGCGAGCAGGCGAACGCGGGCCGCCTCGCCCAGTGGCACGCGGCGGTCGGCGACGCGGTGCGGCTCGTCAACTCGTACGGGCCGACGGAGGCGACCAGCGTCGTCACCCACGCCGACCTCACCGACTCGTCCCGGCCGCACGCCGACGAACGCAAGGTGCCGATCGGACACCCGCTCCCGGGCACCCGCGCCTACGTGCTCGACGACGCTCTGCGACCGGTTCCGCCCGGAGTGACGGGAGAACTGTACCTGGCAGGAGTGCAACTCGCCCGCGGGTATCTCCATGCTCCCGCCCTCACCGCACAAAGCTTCCTGCCGGATCCCTGGGGCCCGCCGGGCGCCCGCATGTACCGCACAGGCGACATCGCCCGGCTGAACTCCCAGGGCCTGCTCGAACTGCTCGGCCGCGTCGACAGCCAGGTCAAGGTGCGGGGCTTCCGCATAGAACTGGACGAGGTCGAAAGGGTACTGGCAGCTTTCCCCGGGGTGCGCCACGCTGCGGCTGCCGTCCATACCCATGAGGAGTCCGGACGTCTGCTGGTCGGCTATGTGGTCCCCTCTGGTGATCTCCGACCGGATTCCGCGGCCATCCTGGCCTTTCTACGGGAGCGACTGCCTCAACACTGCGTCCCGTCCACGGTGATGACCGTGGAGGAGCTACCGCTGACCCGTAGCGGCAAGGTCGACAGGAAGGCGCTGCCCGGCCCCGGCGACGAGCCCACCCACAGGCGGCCGGTGCCGGAACTGACCGCCGCGCAGAAGGTCCTGGCCGAGATCTGGCTCAGCGTGCTGCCAGTCGCGAGCGTCGACCCCTCCGACCGCTTCTTCGATGTCGGCGGGCACTCCCTGGCGCTGTCTAGGGTCGGTGCGCGCATCCGCGCCGAGCTTGGCCTGGACGTACCGCTGTCCCTCTTCTACGAGCGACCGACTCTGGTCGAACAGGCGTCCGTCATCGAAGCGTTGCTCGAGGAGGAGATCGCAGCGATGACTGACGCCGAGGTCCAGGAGGCCCTCGGAAGCGGGTCTGCGCATGGCACCTGACTTGGCCACCTGACCTGCCCCGCACCATCCGGCAATCCGAGAAAGACGAGGTGAATCCGTGAGGCATGTGCTGTCTCTTCAGGATCTCGACCAGCAAACCATTGGGTCACTCATCGAGCGCGCGGTCGACATGGCTGACCCGAACCGGCGCGGTACCCCACTGGCCGGCCGTGTGATAGGCATCTACTTCAGCAAGGCGTCAACCCGCACCCGTTCGGCCTTCTCCACGGCTGCCCTGCGCCTGGGCGGCGATGTGATGCACTACGGCCCCGACGATCTCCAGGTGACGACCGGCGAGACCTGGGCCGACACGGCACGGGTCATGTCGGGATATCTCGACGCCCTCGTGATGCGGACCAACGGCCCGCTGGCACAGCTGCGGGAGATCGCCGAAGCGAGCCGGATACCCGTCATCAATGCGTTGAGCGAGCACGAACACCCTACACAGGCCATCGCCGATCTGGCCACGCTCCGAGAGCACTTTGGGGACCTGAAAGGCCGCAGCATCCTCTACGTCGGCGAAGGCAACAGCAGTGCCGCCGCGCTGGCCACGGCGGTTGCAGCGGTGCCGGGGCTACGGCTGACGCTCGTCACCCCTCGCGGCTACGGGTTGCGGCCCCAGGCCATTGACGCCGTCAAGCAGTTCAGTCAGGGCAGCGAGCTGATCCAGGAGCACCATGACATCGGCGATCTGCCCCAGGGCGTCGACGCCGTCTACGCCACTCGCTGGCAGACCATGGGCGTACAGCACATGAACGACGACTGGCTGGCTGCCTTCGATGGCTTCAAGGTCACCCGGGAGATGATGCGTTCCGTCGGCGGCGCCGAGACCGTCTTCCTGCACGACCTGCCGGCGGTTCGCGGGCAGGACGTGGACGACGAGGTCCTCGACGGCCAGGGCAGCCTCGTATGGCGCCAGGCGTTCCACAAGATGACCTCGGCCATGGCTGTGCTGGAGTGGGCCGTCATTGGTCGACCCGTCGAACCGCGCTAAAGGTTCTTCCGGAGGGTCCGTGGTTGGGCGTCTCCGGTATGGCTGGGGTGCTCCGGGCTGAGCCGGTGTGGGTGGAGACGTTCACGGTGCTGCGGATGCGCCAGTTCGAGGGCTTGGTGCGCGCGCGGGCGGGAACGGGCCGGGCGGCGGCAGGCCGTGGTGTCTGCCGCTGCCCGACCGGGCCCCGCTGCTGAGGCAAAGATCGACGCTCGCGACGCCTGCGTCATCGCCGAAACCACCCGCCAGCGACGGGACTTCGCCACAATCGAAGTCCCCGCCCGGCTGGCCGCCGACCTCGCCCTGCTGACCACCCACCGCTCAGACCCGGTAGCTTAGCGGGTGCGGATGATCAACCGGCTCCGCGACGTGCTGACCGGCATCTTTCCCGCCTTGGACCGGGCATTCGACTACTCTGCGCACAAGGGAGCCCTGGTCCTGCTCACCGGCTACCAGGCCCCCACCGCGATACGCCGCCGCGGCCGGGCCCGCCTCACGGCCTGGCTGGCCAGCCGCGGTGTCCGCGGCGCCGACGCCGTAGCGGCCACTGCACTGGAGGCCGCCGACTGAGGTTCCCCCGAAGTGCGGAAGGCCGCCGGACATGACCTGATAGGTCGTGAGAATGGAGCCTCTGCCAGTACCCGCCCGAGTTGCGGCAGCGAGCCGTTGCCGCGTACCGGGCCGCCGACCCGAAGCCGGTGATCCGGCAGATGGCCCGGGACCTGGGCGTGCACCACGAGGCCCTGCGCAACTGGATCCGCCAGGACGAGGCCGACCGCGGCGACCGGCTGACCACCGCCGAGAAGGAGGAACTGGCCGCTCTGCGCAAGGAGAACGCCGAGCTCCGCCGGTCCTGCGAGATCCTCAAGGCCGCCTCGGCTTTTGTCGCCCAGGAGCTCGACCCGACCCGGCGACGGTACTGAAGCTCATCGACGAGCACCAGGACCGCTTCGGGGCCGAGCCCGTACTCCGGGAACTGCACATCCCCGCCTCCACCTACTATCGATGGCGCCGCGACGTGACAGAGCCGTGCGCGCGCAAGCGCCAGGACACCGAGCTGACCGAGCAGATCCGCCGCGTCCACTCGGACTCGGATGCCACCTACGGCTCCCCGCGCGTCCACGCCGTCCTGCGGCGAGAGGGCACCCACGTGGGCCGTAAACGGGTCGGCCGTCTGATGCGCGAGGCCGGACTGCAGGGCGTCAGCCCGCGCCGGCCCCGCTCCTTCACCCGCCGCGACCCGACGGCCGGCCTTGCCCCGGACCTGGTCCAGCGCGACTTCACCGTGACCGCACCCAACCGGCTGTGGGTCGCCGACATCTCGCTGGTCCCAACCGATGAGGGACCGTGGTGGCTGGCCACGATCCGCGACGCGTTCTCCCGCCGGATCGTGGGCTGACACAACTCCGAGCGAGCGGACGCCGATCTGGTCCTCACAGCACTGGAGTACGCCCTCCACGGCCGCCCGGTGGAGCCGGGCAAACTGATTCATCACAGCAACCACGGCTGTCAATACACCTCTATCAAGCTCACAACCCGCCTACTCAAGGCCGGAATTGAGGCAAGCATGGGCACGGTCGGCGACTCGTTCGACAACGCCCTGGCGGAGAACCTCTGGAGCGTGCTGAAGACCGAGTGCGTGCGCCGCACGACCTTCGCGACCCGCACGGACGCCGACCTGGCGCTGTTCGCCTACATCGACGGCTGGTACAACACCCGGCGCATCCAGAAGCGTCTCGGCTGGCTCAGCCCGGACGAGTACGAGGCGAAGCACTACGCCGACCAGGCGACGGCCGAACCAGTGGCCGTCGAACCACCCACACCCGCCCTGACCAGCTAATCAGCACCTCCCGCACACCGGGGGAAGCTCAGACGCCCAGTACACCGTGTTGCCCGGCGAGGACGTCGCCACCGCGATCGTCGCCGACCTCGCAACGCAGATCCTTGGCCTCGACGACCGGCTCAAACAGATCGATCTGCAGATCCGCGACACTTTCCACGCCCACCCGCACGCCGAGATCATCGAGTCCCTGCCCAGCATCGGACCGATCCTCGGCGCCGAGCTCATCGTGGCCGCCGGCGACCTGACGGCCTACGCCGACGCCGGCCACCTCGGGTCGGCGGCCGGGCTCGTGCCCGTCCCCCGTGACTCCGGACGCCGCACCGGCAACCTGCACCGGCTCAAGCGCTACAGCCGCCACCTACGACGGGTCTTCTACCTGCCCGCGCAGACCAGCATCATCAAGGACGGCCCCAACAGGGCCTTCCACCTCAAGAAGCGCGCCGAGGGCTGCGAGCACGTCCAAGCGATCATCGCCCTGGCCCGCCGCCGGGTCAGCGTCCTGTGTGGGCCTTCCTGCGCGACAAGCGAATCTTCACCCCCGATCCCGTCGCGCAAGCGGCTTGACTCAGTCGTTGAGACTCCTTCCACGCGGTGACGGCCTGCTCGTCGCGCTCGGCCACCCGCCGCATGGGGACCTGGGAGCTGAAACCGAGCCGGTGCATCAGCCTCATTGCCCCGGACACGCTGTACGAAGGTGGAACTTCCGCCCGGTCAGCGTGGCTACCCGCGCCGCGGTCCACACCCGGTCCTCCACCCAGCCGTGTGCGGCCGGGCCCTGGTCCAGGTACGCGGCGAGCTTCTTCGGGCAGCGCGGAGACAGCCTGCACCGCGACCCGCCCGGGCCGCGAGAGGCCAAGGCCTGTAGACCGCCATCGCGCCACAACTGGTGCCACCGGTGGGCCGACTTCGGGCTCACCCGCAGCCGCCGGGTCACTTCCGGCGGCTTGATCGTCTGCTCGAGCAGCTCGGCCGCGTGCATCCGCACCGACTCCCGGCGCACCCGTCCCGCGGCGGTCAGCCCGCCCCCATCCGCATATCTCACACACCATCGGATACAGCCGTCACAACGAGCCCGTCGGGCAAACCGGGACGGTTCACCCTGACGAGCTGAGGTCAGTAATCGGGCATCGGCCAGGAGGTCCTCTTCGAACGAGTCGGTATGCCTCTCCCACAACCATCCCGATCCTCGAGGGCTCGTCGCGGGACAGTTGGCAGTTCATGCAAAACACTTCTTGCGCAAGAGATCTTGTGCATAATTGACAAGGTGACAGACAACGACGTGCAACAGATCCGCGACACGCGCGCGCTGGCCGCACTCACTCATCCGCTACGGCGCCGGCTCATGGATGTCATGAAGCTCAACGGCCCGGCGACGGCCTCCGTACTCAGCCAGACAACGGGCCAGGCCGTAGGCAACATCAGTCACCATCTGCGGGTACTCGCGGACGCTGGCCTGGTCGAGGAGGTTCCGGAGCTGGCTCGCGACCGGCGCGAGAGGTGGTGGCAGCTGGTATCGAACGTTGTGCGCTGGGCGCACAACGACTTTGAGCACGACCCGGCGACTGAGGCCGTCGCTGATTCCGCAGCGCGGCTGCTGCTCGACCGCCATATGCACTTCGTACGTGCCTGGATGGTGGAACGGGAGAGCGATGGACCCGACTGGCGTTCCGGGTGCTCGGTCTCGACCGAGACGTGGATGCACCTGACACCCGACGAGGCTCGGCGGCTGGCGGAGGAGCTCACCACGCTGTTGGACCGGTGGGCGTCCCGGCCGATCCCGGACGACGGGCAGCAGCGCAGGCCGGTCTTCGCCTTCGCGCACGCAGTTCCGGCCAAGCCGTGAATAGGCCGAGCGGAACGCCAGCATCCTCGGTCGATTCGGATGCCATCACCGCCGGTCCGGAGAATCACCCCCGTTCTCGCTGGGGCCTCCTCGCTGAGCGGAACTTCCGCCTCCTCTGGGCCGGGGAGACGGTCAGTAAACTAGGCAGCAGCATTACAACGGTCGCGCTCCCCTTGGTCGCCGTGGTCAAACTCGATGCCGATCCTTTCGTCGTCGGACTGCTGACCGCCGCTGTCTGGGTGCCTTGGACGGTTATAGGGCTGCCTGTGGGTGTCTGGGTCGGCCGCCTGCCGCGACGAGCCGTCATGCTCGGTTCCAACCTCGTGTCCCTGGCGGCATTCGCCAGCGTGCCGTTGGTCGACTGGCTTGGGGTCCTGACCACGACCCATCTCTTGTTGACTGGCCTGATCACTGGCACTGCGGCGGTCTTCTTCAGCACTGCTTTCCAGGTCTACTTGCCCGAACTGGTGGGCCAGGAGGACCTCGTCGAAGGAAACGCGAAACTGCAGGGCGGCGCCGCCGCGGCACAAGTTGCCGGCCCCGGGGTGGCTGGTCTGATAGCTCAGTGGTTCGGGGCAGTCCTGGGGATGCTCGCCGACGCGATCACCTTTCTTGCCTCCACGATCACGCTGCTGATGATGCGTAATCGGCGCGAGGCTTCCCCCCAGCCCGCTCGGACCCGCACGTCTCTTCGCGGCGATGTGGTCGAGGGGCTGAGGTTCATCGCACGTGACCCTTACCTCCGTGCCCTCACCGCCTTCGGAGCCACGGCGAACTTCGGCCTCGCCGGGTACCAGTCGATCCTGGTGCCTTTCTTGATCCGTGACGTAGGAGTGCAACCAGGAACGGTCGGCGGTCTTGCGGCTACCGGAGCGCTCGGCGGCATCCTCGGAGCGGTCGCGGCGACGAGGGTCGCCCGTCGGTTTGGGGCAGCACGCGGCGCACTCATCAGCCAGCTTTTAGCCGCACCCTGTGGACTGCTGCTGCCGATGACCACTGATGGAGCGCCCCTTGTACTGTTCGTCTTCGGATCCGTGGTGTTGGTCACGGGCGCCACGGTGTGCAATGTGATCTTCGGTAGTTTCCGGCAGAAATACACTCCTCCAGAACTGCTCAGTCGCGTTGTGGCGACGTCCATGTTCGTGAACTACAGCACCATTCCCCTCGGGGCGCTGCTTGGCGGCCTGCTCGGTTCAGCTATCGGGCTCCGTCCGACGATGTGGATCATGACTGGCTTGCTCGTACTCGCTGGCGCCATGGTGCTCGCGAGCCCGCTGCGTCGGAACCGGGACCTTCCGGGACGGCAGGCCGCTGCATGAGCCGGGCCGAATCGGCCACTCGGTCAGACCCGGGCCGTCATGGAGCTCCGACCGTCCACGCATTTCTCGGCGCCAGCTCCAGGCCGTGGTGGGGAAGCCCGAGTGTTCCGTGCTGCCACGGTGCCGCCCTTCCTGCACCAAGCATGTCGCCGGCTTTGGTCATCCGCTCAAATACGAAGAGGCGCACCAGATTCCACATCCGAAAGAGGCCGGGCGCCGTCTCGGTGTTCACGGGTTCGATCATGTTTACCTCGGCCAACGAGGCGAGGACGTCGGTGGCCTCACTTTCGGTCATGTCGAACAGTTGCTGCGCGTCACTGCTTCGGAACTCTTCCATCGGCAGTGCCGCCAGACCGTAGAGCAAGTTCTGGGCGGTCGGGCTGATTCCTTCGTATTCTCTGGCCAGTCCCTCTCGCACGGTCATGCCCCGGTAGGTCAACTCGTCCAAGCGGTCCATGCTGTCCAGCAGCCGACCGACCATACGGGCGATTGACCAGTGCGGCCGGGCTGCGAGGCGAGCACCGACCACCCCCAGCGCTAGGGGCAGTCCGTCGCAAAGGTGGACGAGTCTCCGCGCCTCTTCTTGCTCCGCTGCCAGTCGCTGCGGCCCCACGACGGAAGCCAGCAGGGCGTATCCGTCATCGACGTCCCACATACTGAGGTTGAGTCGGCGTGCAGCCGCCAAGCGGGGCAGCTGACGACGGCTGGTCAGGATGGCTGCAGAACCGCTGCCTGCGGGAATGAGCGGCAAAGCGTCGGCCTCGTCTTCGACGCCGTCGAGCATTACGAGGACACGACGTCCGGCGAGAAGGGACCGGTACAACTGGGCGCGATGCGCCTGCTGATCGGGCAAAGAGAGATCCGGGCCGGCGAGCGCCATGATGAACTGCCCCAATACATCGGATACGGACGCGTTCTTGGCTCCGAGATCGGAGTAGAGCCGACCGTCCCGGAACCGGTCTTGCAACTGGTGCGCCGCTTGGAGGGCAAGGGATGTCTTCCCAGTACCGGCACGCCCGGAGACGATGACCAAGCCGATCGAGCCGGTGCGCGGGATCTCGAGCAGCAGGTTGTGGAGACGCCGGAGCTGCTCCTCGCATGCGATGAATTTCGCAGGCGGAGTCGGAAACGGCTGAGGCAGCGGGGTTGGCGTAGTGGGCTCAGGGGTGGCATGTTCGACCCCGCTAGGGGCACGCACGCTCTCGTCATTTCGAAGAATGGCCACCTCCACAGCGCGCAACTGATCAGAAGGAGTCAGCCCGTACTCGGTCAGGAGCGCCTGCCGCGCATCCCGGTACACCGAGAGTGCCTCCGCCTGACGCCCGGTGCGGAACAGTGTGATCATTCGCTGTGCCAGCAGACGTTCCCTGTGCGGATTCTCAATCGCTGCTGCGGCCACCTCTGCAACCAACTGGTGGTGGCGTCCGAGGTCCAACTCGATATCGAACAAGTCTTCCAGAGCGGCCAGGCGACTCTCGGTCAACTGGGTGACGCTGGCCTCCAGGCGAGGGCTCTGCACATCTGCGAGTGGGGCACCGCGCCACAGGTTAAGTCCAGCGCGCAGTAGATTCGACGCTTGATTCAGCTCGCCCGACCGCCTGAGCGCGCGAGCTGTCGTGACGCAATTCTCGAATTGCTGGAGATCCAAATCTTCCGAAGAGATTTTGATCGAATATCCCGGCGCCCTTGTTCGAATTATGTTCTCCTGCCCCGGGCTGGATATCTCGCGCCGCAACATGGAGATGACAATCTGTATTTGTGGCCGAGCCGTTGCTGGTGGAGCATCGCCCCAAACCGCTTCCATCAGACGTTCTGTCGAAACGGTCCGATTTGCATTGAGCAGCAGCATGGCAAGGACAATTCGCAGGCGCGGACCCAGGGCTGCCTTGAGGGTGCCATTGTTCGCTTCCAGAGGCCCAAGTAGCCGAAATTTCACAACTCTCCTTGAGGGGGTGGAGAAGGGTTTGGAGCTGTGGTGCAGTTTCGACGGTGGTGTTGTTCGGTGCTCGCTGTGATCAGGCGCGATGGCTTTTGGATGATCGTCGGGCTGACGATGGCTGGTTCCTGGTCATTGTGAGTGGAGCATCGGGGCGAGCTGCCGAAAATCTACCCGATGACGGAAAGTGTGAAATCCACAGCGATGGCCATCCCGGTTTGCATCTGCGAACCATCGATAATCCCAGGACGGTGCCCTCTGGCGAGGCCGGAAGCCGGATCATGTAGCTGTGCGTAAAATTGCCCGCGTTCGCCCCGATCGGCCATTCTGTCGACGGCGAAGCGGACTGGCTTTCGCGGACGCCCAGCGGGTCCGACCATGACGAGCGCCGGCGCGTGGCCTCTTTGTTTGTGATGCATCGGTAGTGGGCGTCGAGGAGGGTGTCGGTGTGGTCGGGGGCGTTGGGCGTCTCGCCCAGGGCGTCCTTGCGCCAGGGATTCCCTCGGCCAGCCGGACCGGCGCTGTCCTTCTGCCGGCCTGTCATCGTCTCGAGGGGCACCTTCATCCGCCGGTCGAGCTCACGGATCTGTGTGGGGAAGTGGTTGATGGTATCCAGCAAAATTCGCAGCAGGTGGCCAAGCTGATCCGCGAACTGCCTGATGGGTTCATCGACATGTGCATCGCGCCTATTGGCCAGGCACCTGCGGGCCAGGTCGACCATTATGAGGGGATTTCGCTCTCCGGTGACCAGGATCCCGAGTATCGCCGGTCTCCAGGCTCTGAAGAGCTCGGCGACGATGGTGGAGCGTTTGAGCTGGGCGTCTTCGAGAGTCTCAATGCGGTGCCTGTGCCGGATGCGGTCCTGGGCGAGCGAGGTGTGGGCGTGGGTGAGGTCGCTGAGCTGCGGCGCCGGCTTCGGTGGGAAGAAGGAGGCGCGGAACCTGCCGCGCTCGGCGAGCTTGGCCAGCCGTACGGCGTCGAGAATGTCGGTTTTGGGATAGCTCGGGAACTTCTTCGCCTCGCGAGCGCTGACTAGCCAGGACTTCGGGCCGCAGGTTGCGAGGAGGTAGAAGAAGCCCTTCCGGTGGGTGTCGGTGGCTTCTATGAGCACCTGCTGAACACTCTGGTGGAGAGGACGGTCTCTGGGGTCCGTGATCGCGTCGGCGGACGAGGCTGCGTCCGTGCAGACTTCCTGGACTCGTCGGCCTTCGATCCGCTCCTGCGGCAGCTGCACGCACACCGCACCGGATGCCCTTGCGATGTCGATCAAGGCGACCTGAGCCGCTGCTCCGTCGTCCAGGACATGCCGCGTCGCCTCCGTGGTCATCGGCGCTCCATACTGTCGTGCTCCAGGGCGGGGGTCGTCCGGGGAGCCCAGGGGAGGCGGAGAAGCTGAACGGCATGCTCAAGGCGACAGTACGTAGTCTCTCGGCCGGACCCTTCGCCGGACTCCTGCGCGAGTTCAAAGGCCCAAGTGTCATGCGGCGTCGGCGGACGGCCCCGCACCGACTTTCACGTCCGCAAGGCGGCAGCCGAAGGTAGGCGGCTGGTTCTTTGATCTTGCCCTGAGTCAGGATGCACCAAGCGCGTGCGCCGCAGCGGCTCGGATCACTCGACACTCAGATCGAATCACCTGGCTGTTGCGACACGCTCGCTGCAGAACTCACTCTGGTCTCGCCTGGTAAACGCTCAATAAACGTCCGACATATAGTGTGAAGATTCGGACATGCCGAGGCATTCGCTGATTCGTCTACCGACAGGTGGATTGCCCAGTTGCCCTCTGAAGCGGAATGTGTGATTACGGTCATCCGTCTACGGTCGGAGTGATAGGAGTGCAGACAAATTGATCCAGCAATGCTCGTTGCCGCTGCGTCCGGGTCTGTCCAGCGACTGGTGTATCTCGTGTTGTGTGAGTTACTGGCGGCCGACGGAGAGTCGGCCGTTGAAGGCGCTGTCGAAGGCCTGGAGTGCGGGCTTCCAGCGCATGATCCAGCGTTTGCGGCCAGTGCCGGTGGGGTCCAGGCTCATGACGGCCATGTAGACGCACTTGAGCGCGGCGGTCTCGTTCGGGAAGTGCCCCCGGGCTCGGGCGGCCTTGCGTATGCGGGTGTTCACGCTCTCGATGGCGTTGGTCGTGCAGACGACCCGGCGGATCTCCGCATGAACTGCAGGAAGGGAGGCTCAGGCTGGTTCGAAACCGTGACCCGCCGTGCTATCGGCCGCGCCGCGGATGCAGACACCCTCCCCGCCGCAGTCCTCGAGGTCTGCACAGACCCGGAACACTTCGCTGACGCCGCCGGCCAGCCACCCCGACCTGTTGGACGATGACATCTTCGCCTGGCTGACACGCGCCACCTTCCAGGAACGGCTCCTCCGGCACAAGGCACACCTGCCCGGACCACCGCTCTGGCCCTTCCCGACTGGGCGATGCAGAGCCTTCTGGCTCTGATCGAACCGGACGACGAACCTTCACCGACAGAAGCGCCATGATATGGCCCCCGGTCACCCGCTATAGCCTGCCAATCTGGCGCGGTCGGGTTACGCCGCTCGGAGTCGAGACCGCCTCCGGCGTTCCCCGTACTGCTTCCTCTGGACTGGTGGACCGCGGCACTGTTCCGGCAGAGCGGGAGGCCGGCCGACCCCGAGCCATGAAGGCTGCCGACCCCAGGGCGCCGGTCCGATGCTGTTGCACCGGACCGGCTAGAGGTCCCGTCCACGGCCGCCGCTACGCGGCGAGCGGCAGGCCGTCGTCGCCACGGGGGGCGGCGCGGAGTCGGCCTGTCTGGGCTTGGTCGAGGGCTCGGGCGAGGGCGTCGACGGCCTGGTCGGCGGAGTCCTTGAAGAGGTGGCCGTAGAGGTTGATGGTGGTCGCCAGGGTGGCGTGGCGCAGGGTCTTGGAGACGATGGCGATGGGGATGCCTTCGGCGATCATGATGCTGGCCGTGGTGTGGCGCAGGTCGTGCAGCCCGATCCGGGGCAGGCCGATTTCAGCGGTGCGTTTGCGGAGCTGGTCGAGGACCCACTGGGGCCGCAGGGGCGATCCGTCAGAGTTGGCGAAGACCAGGCCCTCCAGCTGGCCCGCCGGGTGGGAGTTCATCTGGATCGCGGCCTGGCGGTGGAGGGCGGCCATGACTCTGGGGGAGAGGCTGATCCACGCGCGGCTGGCCTCGGTCTTCGGCTGGTTGAAATGGAGGTCGCCGTTGTCCACGGCCGACAGCGTCCAGCGGACGAACAGCTTGCGGTCCATGAGGTGGACGTCCGACCAGTGCAGGGCCAGAACCTCCCCGCGGCGCATGCCGGTACCGAGCAGGACCTCGAACAGGTCACCCAGCTGGTCGGCGCACTGCTCGGCGTTGTGCCGCAGGAACGCCGCGGCCTGCACCGGCGTCCAGCAGGTGCGTTCCTCGGCGCGGGGCTTGGGCGGCACGCAGTGCTCGGCCGGGTTGAACTTCAGCCGCCAGGAGCGCACCGCATGTTTCAGCGCGTTGCGCAGCGTCGAGACGACCCGGTACAGCGTGACCCGGCCCCGGCCGGCCCTGCGCTGCGCGGCCGTCCAGTCCTCGATCTGCTTCGGCCGCAGGTCCAGCAGCCGGCAACGCCGGAACGCCGGGATCAGGTCCCTCTCCACATAGGCCTTGTAGCCGGCGTAGGTGTTGACCGTGAGTTCCTCCCTCCGCGCGGCCAGCCACTCCCGCAGGTAGTCCGCCACGGTGGTACGGCGCTCCTCGTACGCCCCGCTCAGCTCACCCTCCAGCACCGCCGCCAGCTCCTGCGCGGCCTCGGCCTCGGTCGCGAAACCGCTACGACGCCGGGTCCGACGCCTGCCGTCCTGCGGCGCCAGATCGACAGAGTACGTCCACGACCCGTGCCCCGCCTCCTCCAGCAACCGCACACACCACGAACCCAACTGCCGCCCGCCCCTGTCCCGGCACCCACACCGCCGACACACCCTGCCCCGCTGCGCACGCTGCCCCATGTGCTTCTCCTTCTTGAACGCGGTGATCTGGTCCAAGGCTCGCCGTTCGGTCGGGCGTGGCGGCAGAGCGTGCGGGGCGGTGCGCGAGGCACGTCAGAACCAGCCGGCGAGGACACGCTCAAGACGACACACCGTCCGGAAGATCACTAGCCGTAGCCAGCGGGCAGTCGACCTTGATCTACCCGGGGTGCTCGGGCCGGCCAGCGGCAATGTGCGGCGGTCCGCAGCAGTCGGCCGGCGGGCTCCTCTGAAGGGCCGACAGATTGCTGCTACTCGCAGTGACCAAGGCCGGTCCGGGGGCCTGGGGACCATTTGGGGACCAGTTTGGGACCGCGCTCGGTGAGCGCGTATGAGCGCCCGTGGGCGATAACGGGCATCTATGTACGAACTTGAACCCGACTGAGCATCGCGCGGGTTCGAGCCCTGTCGACCGTGGATCTCCATGATGAGCATCAACTTCTCATGTTTTTAGCATGGTTGAGCAACATGAAAGCCGAGGCCGCGAGGCCTCGGCTGCCGACAATAGTTGAACCCCTTGACTGGGGGTCAAGGGGTCGCAGGTTCAAATCCTGTCGTCCCGACTTGCGAATCCGCAGGTCGGAGGCCGTTTCCATCTGAGGATGGGGACGGCCTTTTTTGTGCGTGTCGCGGGGTGGTGGTCGCAGGGTGGTCGCGGATCGCAGCCGGGCGCGGGCTGACCTCGTCAACTCGCTGCTGTATGGCTGGAGTTGGCGCACGTGGCTCGATCGGTGGCCGGATCGTTAACCACTCGGGACGTCCTGCGGCGGGTGACCTCGCGTCGCGGGCTTGACGGGGCCGGGCGTGAGCATCGTTCAATTTGTGAGCTTTCTTCCGCTCTGTCCGCATTTTCTGGGCCAGATGTCGGCGCGGGGGCGGCCCAGCAAGGCGAAGGTCTGCGACCACCATGCGACCACCACGCAGGCGGGAGCCGCCCTGGCCAGGCCGTCCTCCTTGCTGGGGCGCAAAGGGGCCCGGCAGGCCGCGGGCTTCGGGAGACGGCGTGCTGAGGGGCGGGGCGCGCCGGGTGCGGCTGGGGCAGATCTTCGGCGATGACGTGCCCCTGGGTTCGCTGGGTTCCCTCCTCCTGGACTGTTACAGCGTCCCGGGGGGGCCGGGCTGTGCTTCACGGTGACCGGGCATGCCGCCAGTTGGGGCCCAGTGCGCGGCTGGGCCGTGTCGGGCTCGCGGCCGGGCCGTTGTGCGGGTCCTGCGCGTGGATGTTGTCGGCAGACCATCCCGTGAGCGAGTTCGCGGTCGCGGTGGCAGGGCTGAGAACTCCCGCCGTGGTGGCGGGCGACGACGCGCCGGCGGGTCCGGTGCCGACACCAGGGCCTGCGGGCGCTGAGCCCGCCCAGGCGGTGCGAGTGTGGCGCCGCGCGCAGACGCGCGCGCTTGAGGGCTTTGCGGCCACTGCCGCTTTCCCCTGGCTGGAGCCCTGGGCAGGGCCCAGGCTGTCCGCGCTGACCGGCGCGGTCGAGCAGGCTCGCGGAGCGGTTGCCCGCCGCGTTGACCCGCGCGAACTGCTGGCGGCTGCCTGCGTCGCGGCCCTGCCCGTGCCGGTCGGGCTGCGGGAAGGGCAGCCGGCGTGTGTGGGGAGCTGGGGGGTCGACGGGGAGTGGCTGCTGCTGGAGGCGTGGATGCGTTGGCAGAGCGCCTGCGCCGAAGGCGAGGCGCGGGTGGCGGACTGCGTACGGGCGGCGTCGGCAGCGGTCTACGAAGCGTTCGGCAGACGGCGCAAGGCACGTGATGAGGCGCTGGACAACGTCCAGCGCCTCATCACGGCCTCAATCGACCAGGCATGGCGGCTCGCTGAAGAGGAGTACGCCGGGCCCGTACACCTGGTTCATATGGCGCTCCCGATACTTGAGACGGAGCCGTTCACCGGCCGGGAGCACGATCCGCTCACCTTCTGGCAGGCCGGGGTGATCGCGGTCCACCAGAGCGGCGTCGACTGGTCGTCTGGACGCGTCACACTCGCTACTCCCCGGGCGGTGTCCGATCTACTCCTGGGTAGTTGACTCCCGGGCCGGTCAAGCAGCGTGGCGGGGCTGGAAACCGGGCCAGTCCTCAAGGTCCGTGGCAGCCAGTTCGTAGGCATGGGCGAGCGCGTTGACCGCGTCGTCGGCCGCGTGCTTGAGCAGGTGTCCGTAGATGTTGATGGTCGTCGCGATGGTCGAATGACGCAGCGCCTTCGACACGATCGCGATGGACACCCCGGAGGTGATCATGATGGTCGCCACCGTGTGCCGCAGGTCGTGGATCGTGATCTGCGGCAGCCCGGCCTCGGCCTGGCGGTGCCGCAGCTGGTCCAGGACGTACTGCGGGCGCAGTGGGGCTCCGTCGATGTCAGCGAAGACGAGTCCACGCAGTGGGGCTCCCGCAGGCAGCAGGGATTGCTGGTGGTCGGCCTGACGCTGCAGCGCGGCCAGGACCCGTGGATTGACGCTGACCCAATTCCGGCTCGCCTTGGTCTTCGGTGCGCAGAGGTGAAGTTCGTTGTTGTCGATGGTGGCCAGCGTCCAGCGGACGAAGATCTTGCGCTCCATGAAGTGGACGTCCTCCCAGTGCAGCCCCAGCACCTCCCCGCGCCGCATCCCGGTTCCCAGCATCACCTCGAACACGTCGGCGACCTGGTCGCGGTAGTACAGCTGGTTGTGACGCAGGAACGCTGCCGCCTGCACCGCGGTCCAGCACAGGCGCTCGGCTGCCGCCGGCCGCGCGCCGATGGCACCCTCGGCCACGTTGTAGCCGATCAGACGCTCCTTGTGGACGGCGTGATTCAGGGCACTGCGCAGCGTCGCCCCGAGTCGGTAGACCGTCGGCGCACCGCGGCCCTGATCCCGCAGGTCGGCCTGCCAGGCGGCGACGTGCCGGGAGCGCAGGTCCTTCAGCCGCATCCGGCCGAACACCGGAAGAAGCTCCTGGCGGACGCACTTGGCGTAGGAGGCCGAAGTGGACGGCTTGAGCGTCCGCTCCTTCAACGCCACCCACTCCAGCAGGAACGCACCGACCGTGAGCTTGCGGTCCTCGAACACGCCCGTCGCCTCCGCGTTCAGCACGCACTGCAGCGCGTACACGGCATCCTCCCGTGACCCGTAACCGCTGCGCCGCCGGGTGCTGCGTCCCTCGCCGTTCGTCGGCATGTCCACCGCGTACGCCCAGCTCCCGTGCAGTTCATCCGCCGTCAGCCGCGGGCAGCGCGCCCCGATCGGACGTCGATCCGCAGCTCGGCAGCCACAGCGCCGGTAGACCCGCCCACGCTCGAACTCAGCCTCACTAGACGCCATTGAACTCTCCCTTCACGCAAGCAACTTCCTTCACGTGACTGCCCACTCGGCAGCCGCGAAGTCGCACTGGGCAAAGGGGCGCGAAGCACGCCCACAGCGCACGACACGGTGCTCACCCCGATCCGACGTGGAGCCAGGTTTGACCCTCGGCACTGGGTGCTCGCGCGGACCGGGGTGGCGGCGGACTTCGGTTTGGGGATCTCGTGATGGGGACTGCGGGGGTCAGCAGCCCCACGTGGCCGCCCGAACGCCTACCGCCAGGGTCTGTAAAAAGAACGGCTCTGTCTCGGGCCGATTACGGGACAGAGCCGTTCACTGGACAGACCCCCACGCCGGGTGTCCTGCCCAGGCCGTGGGCTCGGCTCAAGGTCGCCGCTCCAGGTAGGCGGACAAGAGGAGTTCGGACTCGGGGGAGAGGGCCACGATGCTGACCTGGTCGCCGTCGCCGTAGGTCAGGCTCCCTGGGACACCGCCAGCGGCCGGGTGGTAGTCCCCACGGGAAAAGCGAGGCGAGAACGGTGGCGCGCAGGCCCTCGCGAAGCCCGAGGGAGAGCCCGAGAGGGACGGCCAGGTCGACGGAGGCATCCGTGAGCGCACCGTTGACGAACATGTGGATCTCCTGTGCCGTCATCAGCTTCCGTTGTCCGGGCATGACCCCAGTATCCGGCTGCTGTGCGGCTCTCTGCAGACGGTTCCGAGAAGGACTCGCGGCCTCCCGCGGCACACGCGATCGCGATCGCTCGCCATGTGATGACGGCTCAGGGATTCACTCCAGCGCGGAATCGGAACCGGCCGCGAACGCGGAGCCTGTCCGCCGGTGTCCCGCTGATCGGGAAGTCGTCCAGGGCGCGGGCGGTGTGTACGCCCCAGTACGCGCCGGCAGGGACATCCAGTTCGCCGAGGGAGTCCATCTCCGTGCGGAACGCGCCCTGGCCAGTGGCTGCGGCGGTCACAGCCGGCCCGCCGGGCTGATGCACACGACCTTGGGCTGCGTCATGTCCTCGTAGGCGAAGCGCACGCCTTCTCGGCCCATGCTGCCGTACTTGAATCCGCCGAACGGCATGGCGTCGAACCGGTAGTCCGAGGAGTCGTTGACCATCACCCCGCCTGCCTCCAGCCGGCGGGCAGCGGCCATGGCGTGGTCCAGGCTGGTCGTGAAGATGCCCGCGTGGAGGCTGAAGTCGATCGCGTTGGCGCGGGCGAGCGCCTCCTCAAAGGAGTCGACGGCTTCCAGCATGACGAGCGGGGCGAACGCCTCCTCGCGGTAGAGGGCGCTGTCTGCGGGCACGTTCTCCAGCACCGTCGGGGTGTAGAGGGTGCCGTCGATCTCGTTGCCGCACAGCAGGACGGCGCCCTGGGCGATGGCCGCATCCACCTTCGCCTTGGCCGCGAGCGCCACCGCCTCGGTGATCATCGGGCCGACGTCGGTGGCCTCGTCACCGGGATCACCGGCGCGCAGCTGCCGGGTCTTGGCCACGAAGGCGTCGCGGAACTCGGCGAAGCGTTCGCGGGCGATGAGGATGCGCTGGGTGCCGATGCAGTTCTGGCCGGCGGCCCAGAACGCGCCGGAGACGCAGGCGTCCACGGCGAGGTCCAGGTCGGCGTCGGCCAGCACGAGGACGGGCGCGTTCCCGCCGAGGTCCATGGCGAGTTTCTTCAATCCCGCTGTGCGGGCGATGGCCTCGCCGGTGGCGAAGCCTCCGGTGAAGGAGACCATGCGGACCTCCGGCGCGGTGATGACCGCGGCGCCGAGCTCACGGCCGCCGTTGACTACGGTGACCACGTCCTGCGGCAGGCCGGCCTCGACGAGGGTGTCGACGAGCCGGAGCGCGGAGAGCGGGGTGAGCTCGGACGGTTTGAGGACGACGGCGTTGCCGCCGGCGATGGCGGGGCCCAGCTTGTGCGCGACCAGGTTCAGCGGGTCGTTGAAGGGGGTGATTGCTGCGATGATGCCCAGCGGCTCCCGGGTGAACCAGCCCTGGCGTTGCTCGGAGCCCGCGTAGGAGTCGAAGGGGATCACCTCGCCCGCATTGCGGCGGGCCTCCGCCGCGGACAGGGCCAGGGTGTTCACGGCGCGGGCGGCCTCCTTGCGTGCCTGGACGATGGTCTTGCCCGCCTCGGCCGTGATGAGCCGGGCGAAGGACTCGGCGCGCTGCTCCATCAGCCGCGCTGCGCCCTCCAGCACGGCGGCGCGCTCGGCGCGCGACATCGCGGCGGCGGCGGTCCGGCCGCGGCGAGCCTGGTCCATGACCTCCGCGATGGAGGTGGCGGGGGTGACGCGCACCGACCCGATGGCCTCCCCGGTGTAGGGGCTGTGCACGGCCAGGAAGCCCTTGTCGTCGTCGTTGTCGTTGACGCCGAGGCGGGCGGCCAGGCGATGGGTGAGCAGGGTGTCAGCCACGGAAGGACTCCTCGGGCGTGCGGTGCGCCTCGGCGGCGCCGTGCCGGTGGTGGATGGCGATGATGTCCGACAGGAGCGCGTACGCGGTCTCGGTACGGCCGGCGCCGGGGCCCGAGACGGTGACGGCGCCCAGCAGGTCGGTGTGGAAGGAAACCGCGTTGGTCGTACCCGAGATCGCGGCCAGCGGGTGGTCGGCCGGAAGCGCGGCCGGAGCGACCCGGGCGTCGACGGAGCCGTCCTCGCGTCGGGTGGCCTGGCCGACCAGCTTCCACCGCAGGCCCCGCGACGCGGCGTCACGCATGTCGGCCGGGGTCAGCTGCGAGATCCCCTCGCAGGCGACGTCCTGGCGGCGCAGGTTCGCGCCCAGCACCTGGTGGGCCAGGATCATGACCTTGAGCTGGACGTCGAAGCCCTCGACGTCGGCGGTGGGGTCGGCCTCGGCGTAGCCGAGCGCCTGGGCCTCCTTGACCGCGTCGGGGAAGGCGGCGCCGGCTTCGAGGCGGCCCAGGATGTAGTTCGAGGTGCCGTTCATGATGCCCTCGACCCCGGTGACGCGCAGACCCGTGAGCAGATGCTCGGCGGTGCGCAGGATCGGGGTTCCGCTCATCACCGAGCCCTCGAACTCGAAGCTCACCCCGTGCCGGGCGGCCAGGTCCTTGAGAGCCGGGCCCTGCAGCGCGACCGGTCCCTTGTTGGTGGTGCACACGTGCTTGCCCGCCTCCAGCGCCCAGCGCACGTGGGAGAGCGCGGGTTCGCCGTCGGCCGGGTTGGTGAACGTGGCTTCGGCGACGATGTCGCCCGGACCGTCCTGGATCACCTGCTGGTTGCGCGGCTCCGTGCTGCCGCCCGCCATGCGGGAGAAGTCCAGCTCTCCTGGGGCGGTCGCGAGCAGGGCGGGCAGGTCGATGCCGTCGGCCTGGACCAGCGATCCGGCCCGCAGATCGGTGATGGCTACCACCCGCAGGCCGAAACCCAGTTCAGCCTTCAGCTCGTCGCCGCGCTCGGCGATCAGTTCGGCGAGCGACCGGTTCACGCCGCCGAATCCGATCAGGGAGAGGTCGTATCGGCCCATGTCATTGGCTCCTTCGCAGTCGGCCGCTGCTGTCGAGGTGCGGCTGATCAGAGCCTCGCCCTCATGCCTGTCACCGGCTCCATGTCGTAACGGCCGTCCGGCATGCCGAACGGCACAGTCCTGACGACGTTCCGCTCTGTGTGCTCGCGGGGGCTGCTCGCCCGCTCCTGCGAAACGGATCTCTGCGGTCGCGGCGGCGACCGCAGCGGAGACGGCAGGGATGCCGATGGCGAGGGGCGGTCTCACGTTCACTCCCGCCAGGGAGCAGACCAAGGTGCTTCCGGCGGATCCCGGCGTGATCTGTCGAGCAGAACGCCGAATGCCGGACCGCGGTCATCAGCGCTTCTTCGACGTCGCGGACGCGATCATCACGTCCGGATCCTGATCCGCCGCGCCTGAACCGTCCTCCGCTGGGAGCCCCACCCAGATGGCGACCGCAAAACATCTCTGGCGCTGTCGGCACTCGTTGCGTAACATCGGTTGCGTAACGACTGTTCCACAACCGGGAGCGTGCCGCGTGCCCAAGCAGGTCGACCATGCGCAACGCCGCTCGGAGATCTCGGCAGCCGTGTGGCAGGTGGTCTCGGAGAGCGGCCTCGAGGGTCTGACCCTGCGGGCGGTCGCGGCCGCGGCCGGCTGCACGACCGGCATGGTCACGCACTACTTCCGCGACAAGAAGGCCCTGCTCACCCACGCCCGCGCCGTCATGCACCGCCGCATGGCCGACCGCATCGACGCGATGCCCGCTCGCGCGACAGCTCGGGAGCGCCTGTACGCCGTCGCCGAGCAGGCGCTGCCCCTGGATGAGGAGCGGCGACTGGAAGCCGTGGTCTGGTCGAACTTCCTGCTCACCACCCGCACCGACCCCGAACTCCTCCACGAACACACCGTCAGCCACGCTTCCTGGGTTCGCCGCCTCACCGGACTGGCCGGCGCAGCCCTGCCCGGACAGCCGGAGCCGCCCGGTCTGGAGGCGCGGGTCCGCAGCCTGGTCGCTTGCCTGGACGGCCTGGCCCTCAACGCCGTGACCGATCCCGAGGCCTACCCGCCGGACCTGCAGCGACGCGTCCTGGAAACCCAGCTGGACCTGATCCTCGAAGGGAACCACAGCCTGTGACCAGCAACGAACCGACCATCACCGAGGCCGCACCCGACGACCCCAGAATTCTGCGGCTCGTCCGGGACCTCGACACCGACCTCGCTGCCCGCTACCCCGATGAACCATGCACCGGCGGAGCTCACATCCAGCCCGGTATCCGCTTCTTCCTCGCCGAGATCGACGGCCGGCCCGTCGGCTGCTGCGCGATCCAGCCCTTCCCCGACGGCGCGGCCGAGCTCAAGCGCATGTACGTCGCACCGAGTGCCCGCGGACGCGGCATCGCCGCCCGACTGCTGGCCGAGGCCGAACACACAGCCGCCGGCCTCGGACACCCCGAGATCCGCCTGGAGACCGCAGTCCACCAGCCCGAGGCCATCGCCGTCTACACCCGGGCCGGCTACACGCGGATCCCCAACTACCCGCCGTATCAGGACAAGCAGCTCAGCCGCTGCTATGCCAAGCAGTTGCCGTTGCCCGAAGCCACCCCGGGGACGCCGCCCCCCGGCACCCGAAAGAAGGAGGTGCTCCCGTGAGACCCACCTGCCTCCTCCTTGACCTCGACGGCACCCTGGTGGACTCGGCCCCCGGCATCATCGCCAGCGTCGCCACCGCCCTGACCGCACTCGGCGTCCCCGTGCCCGACAGGGGAAAGCTGCTCACGTTCGTCGGCCCGCCCATGCACGACACGTTCCGCGACGTCGTCGGCCTGGACGAGCAGACCGCCAGGCGGGCCCTGCAGCTGTACCGGGCGCAGTACGCAGAGAGCGGCGCCCTGGACAGCAGGGTCTACGACGGGGTTCCCGAACTGCTGGAGGCACTGGCCGCTGCCGCTCTTCCCATGGCGGTCGCTACATCCAAGGTCGAGGACCAGGCCGAGCGGATCACCGAGCATTACGGCCTGGCCCCGTACCTGGCAACCGTGTGCGGAACCTCCGACGGGGCGGGGCGCACCAGCAAGCGCCAGGTGATCCGCGAGTGCCTTCGGCGCCTGCACGCCCAGCACGTCGACGTCTCCCGGCCCCTGATGGTGGGCGACCGCGGCTACGACGTGCAGAGCGCCGCCGCTGAGGGCATCCCGACCATCCGGGTGCTGTGGGGGTACGGGGACTCGTCGGAGTCGGCGGACGCCTACGCGACAGCCGACACCCCGCCTGCGCTGGCGCAACTCCTTGCGACCTCGCGTGAGTTGGAAGACAGCCGTTCCCGCTTCTGACGGGCTCCGCCTGCTGTACGCCCCCGGCGGCGCCCCGGGCTGCCAGGGTCGTGCCTTGATCGCGAAGGAGACGAGACCGTCCACCATGGATGCCATCGATGAGAAGATCGTCACCGAGTTGAGCCGCAACGCTCGCATCTCGCACGCCGAGCTGGCGAACCGCGTCCTCCTGTCGCGCAACGCGGTCCGCCAGCGCATCGAGCGCCTCGAGCGTGAAGGCCACATCGCCGGCTACACCATCGTCAGGTCCGGCGACGGGACCGGTGAGGGCGTCGTCTCAGCCCTGGTCCTGGTCTACCGCCAAGACCGCATGCGCGGCGGCGATGTCCTGGCCGCGCTCAAACGCATTCCAGAGGTGGTCATCTGCGAGATCCTCAGCGGAGAATTCGACATCATGGTGCGTATCGAGGCGCCGTCCCTGGAACGCGTCCGCACCATCTGGGAAGACGTAGCCCAGATGCCCGGTGTCCGGGACACGGTTACGGCACTCACCCTGTCCAGGGTGGTCAATCGCCTCCGAGGCGGGAGAAGTTCCGCGGCTGGCTCGTGACTCCCTGATCGCTGGCCATCGAGCGGACCCTTCGCACCCGCTGCCGGGCACCGCCATGCGCTCCTCCAACTGCGTTGCCTCAACCAGAACATGGTGTTGTCGCTGGCTGGAACCGGCTCTGGCCGCGAATCTCTCTGGACGGAGCGGCTCGTGATCGACATCATGGGAGCGCTCCCAGTGCCTCCTGCAAGCTTCGACCCCACCCGAAAGTGTGCCTCCATGCAGAGTCGGACCAAGCGCCGTCTGTCCCCGAGTGAACTCGACGCCCTGCTGCGCGCATCCACGGGAATCGGCTGCCGTCTGGAGTCCGAGCTGACCGACGGCTGGTTCAACACCGCCTACCGTGTTGTTCTCGACGACGGCCGCCCCGCCGTCGTCAAGCTCGCCCCGCCGGTCGATGTCGCGGTCCTGCGCTACGAACGCGGCATCATGGCCACGGAGGCCATGGTCTACCGGCGCATCCAGGCTCCTCCCGGGGGCGGGGTGCCGACGCCCGCCTTGCTGTACGCGGGCGAGGACTTCCTGGCCGTGTCCGTACTTGAGGGCGCCTCGTGGGACAAGGCAGCGGACCGCCTGTCGCCCGCCGCCCAGGCGGCGCTGCGCCGAGAACTCGGCGCGATCACCGCACGGCTGCACACCCTGGCACCGGAGGACGGCCGGTTCGGCTATCCGGCGGCCGAGTCCGGGATGTCCGCATCCGACTGGCGCAGGGCTTTCACGGCCATGGTGGACGCACTCCTCGACGACGCCGAGCGCTGGCAGTCCCCGCTTGGGGTGCCACCAGCCGAGATACGGACGCTGGTGGCCGAAGGGGGCTACGCGCTTGACGAAGTCACCGAGCCCCGGCTAGTACTCCAGTGTGACTTCGCGATCATGTTGGTCTCGCGGCCTACTCTTGCTGGCCATGGGCTACGACGTGCACATCACCCGCCGTGAGAACTGGTGGGATGAAGAGGGTCAGGACATCAGCGCGGCGGAGTGGGACGCGGTGATCGCTGCCGATCCCGGCCTCATGGTGGTTCCGCTGTGGTGGAACGCCGGACGGATCGTGTCCAAGAACCCGAGCGATGCGGTGATCGCGACGATGCGCGAGGTGGCGAAGGCGCTCGGCGCGCGGGTTCAGGGCGACGACGGTGAGTACTACGACGCCTGATGAGTGCGGCCACCGCGAGATGATCAAGGGTTTGTGTGGACTCTTGAAGATCGTGCGGTGGCCGCGGGCCATAGCGTAGACCCTGCTCGATGGCAGGCGTTGTTCGACCAGGGCATGGCTCGGATCGCGGGCCTGTTCGGGCGGGTGGAACCTCGGGCCACTGCCCGCGCCTATCTCCTCGGGTTGTTGTCCGGGACCGAGCGCAAGAACTGCTGGCAGCCGGCCGAGCACGCCGGCCGTCATCGTCCCGGTCCGATGCAGCGGCTGCTACGAACCGCCCGCTGGGACACGGCCGCAGCGCGCGACGAGGTCCGCCGCTACGTTGTGGACCATCTCGGCACCTGCGATGGTGTCCTGATCGTGGACGAGACCGGATTCCTGAAGAAAGGCCGCGGTTCGGCAGGCGTCCAGCGGCAATACACCGGCACCGCCGGTCGGATCGAGAACAGCCAAGTGGGCGTCTTCCTCGCCTACGCCTCCAGCAGGGGACGGGCGTTGATCGACCGCCGGCTCTACCTGCCCGAACACACATGGAGCAAGGACGCCGAACGACGCCGCAGGACCGGCGTGCCCGAAGACGTCGTCTTCGCGACCAAGCCCCGTCTCGCCCTGCAGATGATCACGGCGGCTCTGGATGCCGGAGTTGGCACGTCGTGGGTGACCGGCGACGAGGCATACGGCCAGGACCCCGGCCTGCGGGCCGGTTTGGAGGCCCGCGAGGTGAGCTACGTGCTGGCGGTCTCCTGCGCGACCAGGGTGCGGATCAACCAGGGCCGCACCCTGATCCGCGCGGACGAGGCCGCCGACCGGCTGCCCGCCTCGGCCTGGCAGCGGCAGAGCGCCGGTTCCGGGGCGAAGGGGCCCCGCTACTACGACTGGGCCTGGGTGCAGAACGGCACCGACGAGCACCGCCACCTGCTGGTCCGCCGCAATCCCACCACCAGCGAGCTCGCCTTCTACCTCTGCTGGTCCCCCCGGATCGTGCCACTTTCGGAGCTCGTGCGTGTCGCCGGTATCCGCTGGTGCATCGAAGAGTGCTTCCAGGCGGCCAAGGGCCAGGTCGGCCTGGACCACTACCAGGTCCGCAACTGGACCGCCTGGCACAGGCACGTCACCCTGGCCATGTTCGCCCTCGCGTTCCTGGCCGTGGCCACCGACGACGCAAGGCCGACCAGACCTGCGGATCCGAACCGTCCCGCCCGAAGCGGAGAACCGGTCGACCTGACCGTCCCGGAGATCCGCCGCTTGATCGGCGCACTGCTCAGCCCGCCGGTCACGTCCCTGAACGCGCTCCTGCACTGGTCGAACTGGCGCAGAAGCCACCAAGCTTCCGCACGTCGCAGCCACTATCGACGGCGACTTGCCATCCCCTCAAGCACGTAGATCGCGAAGTCACACTGGAGTACTAAGCGTGCGCCTCAGTAGGTGATGACGGCGCGGAATCGGACGTTGCCTTCGGTGACATTGGTGACGGCGTCGACGATCCGTTCCTTGGTGAAGGTCTTGATCGAGGGGGTGACCTTGCCGGATGCGGCGAGGTCGAGGGCTTCGGTGAGGTAGTTGAGGCCGATGTGGGTGGCGATGAAGGGTGTGTCCAGTGAACGGTGTAACTCGGGTGGTGTGAGTTACCGGCGGCCGACGGAGAGTCGGCCGTCGAAGGCGATGTCGAATGCCTGCAGTGCGGGCTTCCATCGCATGGTCCAGCGTTTGCGTCCCTGGCCGGTGGGGTCCAGGCTCATGACGGCCATGTAGACGCACTTCAACGCGGCCTGCTCGTTCGGGAAGTGTCCGCGGGCGCGGACGGCCTTGCGTATGCGGGCGTTGACCGACTCGATCGCGTTGGTGGTGCACACGATCCGGCGGATCTCGGCGTCGAACTGGAGGAAGGGCACGAACTCGGCCCACGCGTTCTCCCAAAGACGCACGATCGCCGGGTACTTGTCGCCCCATGCCTCCTGGAACTCCAGGAAGCGGTCCTCGGCGGCCTTCGCGGTCGGCGCGGTGTAGATCGGCTTGAGCGCCTTGGAGATCCTGTCCCAGTCCTGGCGGGCCGCGTACCGAAAGGATGCCCGCATCAGGTGGACCACGCAGGTCTGGGTGATCGCCTGCGGCCACACGGTCTCGATGGCGTCGGGCAGACCCTTCAAGCCGTCGCGGACGACCATGCACACGTCCGCGACGCCCCGGTTGCGGATCTCGGTCAGCACCTGGAGCCAGTACTTGGCGCCCTCGCCGCCGTCGCCGGCCCACAGGCCGAGGATGTCGCGGGTGCCGTCGACCGTGACCGCGAGAGCAACGTAGATCGGCCGGTTCGCCACCTGTCCGTCGCGGACCTTCACGTGAACGCAGTCGATGAAGATGACCGGGTAGACCGAGTCGAGCGGCCGGTTCTGCCACTCCGTCATCCCGTCGACGACCTTGTCGGTGATGGTGGAGATCGTCGTCTTGGACACGCTCGCGCCGTAGACCTCGGCCAGGTGGGCAGAGATGTCACCGTGCGTCAGGCCGCGCGCGGACAGCGACAGCACCATCTCATCCACGCCGGTCAGGCGGCGCTGGCGCTTCTTGACGATCTGCGGCTCGAAGCTCCCCTCCCGGTCACGAGGGACCTCGATCTCGACCGGGCCGACCTCGGTGAGCACGGTCTTCGACCGCACCCCGTTGCGGGAGTCGCCGCTGCCCGCGCCGGCCGGGTCGTGCTTCTCATAGCCGAGGTGCTCGGTGATCTCGCCCTCCAGGGCGGACTCCAGCACGCGCTTGGTCAGCTGCTGCGGCAGCCCGCCCTCGCCGGTCAGTCGCAGGCCGCTCGCACGAGCCCGGTCGACCAGCTTCCCGATCAACTGATCGTCCAGCAGGTCCACCGGCAGCTCGACCGGCCGGACCTCTTCAACCGCCTCAACGGAGACAGTCACGTCGCTCATCAGGTGCTACTTCCATGATCGGGAGTTACACCGTTCAAAGTACAGACCCTCGTGCGTCACCCAGCGGCTTCACCAAGGGCTGATCAGCGCCCTGGCGACAGGTGTCGTGTTCGGCACAGCGATCTGGGCCCAGGCATGGGCGTCTTACAGTTCAGCATCCAAGGCGCGGAGGATGACCCCGCTGCTCGGCCGTTCAGCGCAGATGCGCCGCGTCGCAACCAGTTCGGCCGCCGCGAGGCCCCTCTCCGAGGCGATCGCGTTGAGCACGCGGCTTGGTGTGAGCCGGCCGGGGCAGGCTGGCAGGCTGCACTCGCGGGCCCGTAGCCCACCGCGGCTGATTACCGCGAAGTGCCAGGGCGGCGG
>NZ_JBHSOF010000039.1:0-86302 GCF_042656005.1 Kitasatospora misakiensis
CAGCTTGGTGAACCGCCGGATGCGTGGCCCGCATGTCCGGTGGTGTGGGAGGAGGAGGGCCGGGTGACCCGGCCCTCCTACCCGATTCGCCGGGGCCCTGACGGGGCTTCACCGGGGCTTTGTCGGCGCTAGCGGGCCGGCAGCTCGGAGGGGCCGACGTGACCGTCCAGCCAGTCCTTGAGCGGCTGCGAGGCGCGCAGGAAGCCGGTGATCCGCTCGTACGCGGCCCGGGTGCCCAGCCAGGGCCCGGGGGTCCACTCCTGCCAGGCGATCAGCCCCTTGTGGCGGAGCAGCTCGATCCGCGGGTGGTCCTTGGGGTAGCCGCGCGGGGCGGTCTTCAGGGAGTCCCGGCCGACCACCTCGGGGCCGGCCCGGCGGACCCTGGCGGCCACCCGCTCCAGCTCGGCGCCGGTGACGTCCTCGGCGACCGCGGCGCGGTACCGGTCCAGCTGGTCGGCGGCGAGCTGGTACAGCCCGTTGCCGCAGGCGAGGCCGTCGGCGGAGAGCTGGACGTAGCCGCCGGCGGTCAGATAGGCGCCGATGTGCGTCTTGTACGGGGACTTGTCGGCGCTGAACCGGACGTCGCGGTTGGGCCGGAAGATCTTGCCCGGTCCGAACTCGGGTTCCAGCTCGGCCAGCAGCCGCTCCATGGGCTCCCGTACGGCGTGCTCGTACTGGGCCTTGTGGGCCTGCCAGAAGGTCTTGGAGTTGTCGGCCTCGAGGTGCTCGTAGAAGTCGAGCGCCTCGGCCGGCCAGCCGTCGAAGGTCACCCCACCAGTATGTGGCCCGGGGCACAGGGCGCTCCCGTCGCCAGCTCTCCTACCGCTCGGTAGCATGCGGGCATGAGCAGCGCAGAGACCGCCACCCCCGCCGCGCCGGACGCCCGTGCCGAGCGCCGCGCCAAGCGCATCGCCAAGAACCTGACCGCCTTCGCCAAGGCGCACGGCGGCAGCGCCGACGGCGTCGTCGAGTACGTCGGTTCGGTCGCCACCCGGATCGTCGTGGTCGGTGCCGACGGCGCCTGGGGCGACCAGGTCGCGCCCAGCTACGCCGTGGGCCGCCGGGCCGCCGAGCTGGCCGGGGTCACCCTGCACGACGACTTCGAGGGCGAGCTGGCCTTGAAGGTGAAGACCGGCGCGTACGAGTGGAAGCGGATGGCGGGCATCCAGATCGGCGGCTGACACCCGCCCACCCCGCCCGAGTACGCCGAAGGGCCCCGATCGAGAAGATCGGGGCCCTTCTGGTGTGCGGTGTTCCTCAGACGGCCGCGGCCTGCGGGGCGCGGGCGGCGGGCGCCTCGGTGGGGGTGGGGGTGTCCTCGCGAGTGCGGAGGGCGAGGGGGATGCGCAGGGCGGCGATCCAGACCAGGGTGGCGCCCAGCATGTGGAGGCCGACCAGCAGCTCGGGGACGTCGGTGAAGTACTGGACGAAGCCGATCACGCCCTGCAGCAGCAGGCCGATCAGCAGCTCGCGGGAGCGGGCCCGGGCGGCCGGCGGGGCCTTGACGGCGGCGAACACGAAGATCACCGCGACGGCCAGGCCGATCGAGACGAAGGCCAGGTCGGCGTGGGCCTGGGCGAGGCGGTCGTAGTCCAGCGGGATGCGCGGGACCATCTTGTTGTCCTTGGGCGTCCCGGGGTGGTGGCCGGCGCCGGTGACCAGGGTGCCGGCGGCCACCAGCAGGCCGATCACACCGACCAGGACGTAGGAGAGCCGCTTGATGGGCTCGGCCACCAGCGGGCGGGCCGGGCCGTCGCCCTCCTTGCTCCGCTCCCACATCAGCGTGGCGACCCAGACCAGGGCCATCGCGGCGATCAGGTGCAGCGCCACGGTGTAGGGGTTGAGGCCGGTCAGCACGGTGATGCCGCCGAGCACGGCGTTGCTCATCACCAGCCAGAACTGCGCCCAGCCGAGCTTGGTCAGGCCGCGCCGCCGGGGGCGGTGGCAGCGGGCGGCGAGGATCGCCCAGCCGACGGCGGCGCTCAGGACGTAGGTGAGCATCCGGTTGGTGAACTCGACGACGCCGTGGAAGCCCATCTCGGCGGTCGGGGTGAGGCTCTCGTCGGTGCAGCGCGGCCAGGTGGTGCAGCCGAGGCCGGAGGCGGTGAGGCGGACGGCACCGCCGGTGACGACGATCACCACGCTCATCACCAGCGCGGCGAACGCGGCGCGCTTGACCACGGCGGCGGAGGGCTGCCAGCGCTCGGCGAGCAGGGAGAAGGGGGTGGTGGTAGGCACGGCGTCCATGGTATGCGGCCTTACAGCCGATCTTGGGGCGGGGCGGGGCGGGGCGGGTGCCGGTCGGGCGCGGGGCCTGCGCCGCGTTCGTCCGAGCCCGTCCGGGCGTGACCCGGTCTGCTCGTTGAGGCAACCCCTGGTGATCAAAAGTGATCACCGGGGGTGCAGTCTTTCGGCCACGCTGACGGCGTACATGCGAGTCGGCCGAGGCGGTGTCGCCCGAGCTCGCGGCGGTGACGGCCCGTCAATGCACATCGGGGGGCGGACGGAAAGACGGAATCCGGTCGTGCGGCGGGGTGTGGTGGGGGGAGGGGATGCCGGTAGAGTCCCCCGGACAGTCGTAGCGGGCCACCGCTGTTCCACTCAATGCGCCTGCTGCACAAGACCGTTCGGAGGGAACTACGAAATGGCGCGACAGCGGAGGCAGATAGGCATCGGCAGTGCGGCGATCGCGGGAACGGCGGCGGCTGCCGTCCTGCTGCCGGTGGCGCTGGCGACCAGTGCCTCGGCCCACGTCCCGACCTGGCAGGTCACCTGCGACAAGATCGTGATCGACCTGACCAACTACAGCGACGCGTCGGGCGTCAAGAACGCCGTCAGCCTGACCGTCGACGGTGAGAAGGTGCTGGACCAGAAGGAGTTCGGCAAGGCGTTCCACCAGGTCTTCCCGGTGAAGGCGCACCCCGCGCCGATCAAGGCCACGCTCGTGGTGACCACCACCGAGGACCCGAAGAACGCGGACTGGAACAAGACGGAGACGAAGACGATCGAGGTCTGCGCGACCCCGACGCCCACCCCGACTCCCACCCAGACCCCGACGCCGACGCAGACCCCGACCCCCACGCCGACCCCGACGCCCACCCCGACGGTGACGCCGACCCCGACGCCCACCGTCACCCCGACCCCCACGCCGACCCCGACCCGGACGGCGACGCCCACGCCGACGTCCAGCCCGAGCGTCACCCCGACGCCGAGCCGGACGCCCACGCCGGTCCCGACGGCCACCGCGACCCCGGTCGGCCCGGTGCTGGCCCAGACCGGTAGCAGCGACGCCACCCCGGTCATCGCGGCCGTCGGCGGTGGTGTCGTGCTCCTCGGCGGCGCGCTCGTCCTGCTCGCCCGCCGTCGTCGCGGCGGCAGCCAGGGCTGACGCCCCTCCCGTACCGCGAACGGCCCCCGGTACCGCCCCCAGCGAGCCGGGGGCCGTTGCCGTGCGGTGGTGGCGGCGGGGCTACTCCCAGCGGAAGAAGCGCGCGGCGGCGGCCAGACCGAGGACGGCCCAGCCGGCCAGGATGCCGAGGTCGGCCCAGGGGACGCCGGCGCCGGTCTGCAGCATCGAGCGCAGCCCGTCGGAGAGGGCGGCGATCGGGAGCAGCTCCAGGACGGACTGCACCGCGGCGGGGAACTTCGACAGCGGCACGATCACGCCGCCCGCCAGCAGCAGCAGGATGAAGACCAGGTTGGCCGCCGCCAGGGTCGCCTCGGCGCGAAGGGTGCCGGCCATCAGCAGGCCGAGCCCGGAGAAGGCGGCGGTGCCGAGCACCAGCAGGGCGATCACCGAGAGCGGATTGCCCTGCGGCGACCAGCCGAGGGCCAGCGCGATCACCGACAGCAGCGCCACCTGGAGCGCCTCGGTGACCAGCACGCAGCCGGTCTTGGCGGTGAGCAGCGCCCAGCGCGGCAGCGGGCTGGCGCCCAGCCGCTTGAGCACGCCGTAGCGGCGCTCGAAGCCGGTGGCGATGGCCTGCCCGGTGAACGCCGTCGACATCACCGCGAGCGCCAGCAGGCCCGGTGCGAGGAAGTCGACCCGCTTGCCGGGCCCCTCGACGGCGACGATGTCGACCGCCGAGAAGAGCACCAGCAGCACGGTCGGGATGACCACGGTGAGCAGCAGCTGCTCGCCGTTGCGCAGCAGCATCCTGGTCTCGAACGCGGTCTGCGCGAGCAGCATCCGGCCGACGGGCGCGGCACCGGGCCGGGGGGAGTACGTGGTCACGAGCGCAGGTCCCGTCCGGTCAGGTCGAGGAAGACGTCTTCGAGGCTGCGGCGCTGCACCGCGAGCCGCTCCGGGAGGATGCCGGAGGCCGCGCACCAGGCGGTGACGGTGGCGAGCAGCTGCGGGTCGACGGGCGCCTCGATGCGGTAGCCGCCGGGGGTCGGCTCGGCGGCGGTGGCGCCCTCGGGCAGCTCCTTGAGCAGGGTGGTGAGGTCGAGGCCGGGCGGGCCGTCGAAGCGCACGCTGGACTCGGCGCCGCCGCGGCACAGCTCCTCGGGGGTGCCCTCGGTGACCACCCGGCCGCGGTCGACGATGGCGACCCGGTCGGCGAGCTGCTCGGCCTCGTCCATGTGGTGGGTGGTGACGACCACCGTGACGCCGTCCCGGCGCAGGTCGCGGACCAGCTCCCAGGTGGCGCGGCGGGCCTGCGGGTCGAGGCCGGCGGTGGGCTCGTCCAGGAAGACCAGTTCGGGGCGGCCGACCACGGCCATCGCCAGGGCGAGCCGCTGCTGCTGGCCGCCGGAGAGCCGGCGGTAGGCGGTGCGGCCGCAGGAGCCGAGGCCGAGGCGTTCGACCAGCGCGTCGACGTCCAGCGGCTCGGCGTGCAGCTTGGCGGTGTGCCGGAGCATCTCGACGGCGCGGGCGCCCGCGTACACGCCGCCGGACTGGAGCATCACGCCGATCCGGGGGCGCAGCTCGGCGTTCTGCGCGACCGGGTCGAGGCCGAGGACGCGGACGGTGCCGGCGTCGGGGCGGCGGTAGCCCTCGCAGGTCTCGACGGTGGTGGTCTTGCCGGCGCCGTTGGGGCCGAGCACGGCGGTGACGGCGCCCCGGGCGATGGTCAGGTCGAGACCGTCGACCGCGGTCTTCTCGCCGTAGCGCTTGACCAGCCCGGTGATCTGGACCGCGGGTTCGGATTGCATACGGGTGAGTCTAAGAGGACCGAACAGCCCCGCCGCGCACGGGGAGTCCGGGGCCGGAGATGGCCGGATCGGGCCGCCGAGCGGGGCGTCCGATGATCAAAACCGCAGGTCAGGTAAGGCTAACCTGCGTGACAGATGCCACGGGTGAGGCCTGGATCACGGCTTGTCCTGCCGGAAGTAATTACGCAACACTGGTGTTGTGAAAAACATGCGCGAGCACTCCACGCACCAGGAGGCCGAGTCGGCCCCCGGCTGTGCCGTGCCCGCGACGGCGGCCGAGGTGCTGCTGGAGGGCCACCGGGCCACCCGGGACCGGGTCGCCCGGTCGATCCTGGACCACGGCCCCTCCTCCGCCGCCGACCTGGCGAGCCGGCTCGGCCTCACCGCCGCAGCCGTCCGCCGCCACCTGGACGGACTGGCCGCCGCCGGCCTGGTCGAGTCCCGCGAGCAGCGGGTCTACGGCAGTCGCGGCCGGGGCCGTCCGGCCAAGGTCTTCGCCCTGACCGACGGTGGTCGCGACGCCTTCTACCAGGCGTACGACCAGCTCGCCGCCGACGCCCTGCGCTGGATCTCCGACGCGGTCGGCGGCGGCAAGGCCGGTGAGGAGGCGGTCGCCGCCTTCGCCCGGGCCCGGTTCGGCCGGCAGGCAGAGCGGTACGGCGAGGCCCTGCGCACCGCCGGGGCGGACGGGCGCACCGAGGCGCTCGCCCAGGCGCTCAGCGCCGACGGGTACGCTGCCACGGTGCGACGGGTCCCGTCGGCCGCCGCGGCGCAGGCCCCGGCGGGCGCCCAGCTCTGCCAGCACCACTGCCCGGTCGCGCACATCGCCGAGCAGTTCCCGCAGCTCTGCGAGGCGGAGACCGAGGTCTTCTCCCGGCTGCTGGGCACCCATGTGCAACGGCTGGCCACCATCGCCCACGGCGACGGGGTCTGCACCACCTATGTGCCGGCACCCGGTGCCGCATCGTCGCCCGTCCTGCGGACCACCGCGGGCCGGGACACCGATGCCGCGCCGACTGCCGGTACGTCCACCTGATTCAGCGTCCGCGCGTTAGGAAGCTCGCATGACTGACACCGTTTCGCACCCCGAGCTCGAGGGCCTGGGCAACTACGAGTACGGCTGGGCCGACCCGGACGTCGCCGGCGCCGCGGCCAAGCGCGGGCTCAGCGAGGACGTGGTCCGCGACATCTCGGCGAAGAAGAACGAGTCCGAGTGGATGCTGAACCTGCGCCTCAAGGGTCTCAAGCTGTTCGGCAAGAAGCCCATGCCCACCTGGGGCTCGGACCTCTCCGGCATCGACTTCGACAACATCAAGTACTTCGTCCGCTCCACCGAGAAGCAGGCCGAGTCCTGGGAGGACCTGCCGGCGGACATCAAGGCGACGTACGACAAGCTCGGCATCCCGGAGGCGGAGAAGCAGCGTCTGGTCGCCGGTGTCGCCGCCCAGTACGAGTCCGAGGTCGTCTACCACCAGATCCGTGAGGACCTGGAGGAGCAGGGCGTCATCTTCCTGGACACCGACACCGCGCTGCGCGAGCACCCGGAGCTGTTCCAGGAGTACTTCGGCACCGTCATCCCGGTCGGCGACAACAAGTTCGCCGCGCTGAACACGGCCGTCTGGTCCGGCGGGTCCTTCATCTACGTGCCGAAGGGTGTCCACGTCGACATCCCGCTCCAGGCCTACTTCCGGATCAACACCGAGAACATGGGCCAGTTCGAGCGGACGCTGATCATCGTCGACGAGGACGCCTACGTCCACTACGTCGAGGGCTGCACCGCCCCGATCTACTCCTCCGACTCGCTGCACTCCGCGGTCGTGGAGATCATCGTCAAGAAGGGCGGCCGCTGCCGCTACACGACCATCCAGAACTGGTCGAACAACGTCTACAACCTGGTCACCAAGCGCGCCGTGGCGTACGAGGGCGCGACCATGGAGTGGGTCGACGGCAACATCGGCTCCAAGGTCACCATGAAGTACCCGGCCGTCTACCTGATGGGCGAGCACGCCAAGGGCGAGACCCTGTCGATCGCCTTCGCCGGTGAGGGCCAGCACCAGGACGCCGGGGCCAAGATGGTCCACATGGCGCCGAACACCTCCTCCAACATCGTCTCCAAGTCGGTGGCGCGGGGCGGCGGCCGGACCTCCTACCGCGGCCTGATCGAGATCGGCGAGGGCTCCAAGGGCGCCAAGTCCAACGTGCTCTGCGACGCGCTGCTGGTCGACACCATCTCCCGCTCGGACACCTACCCCTACGTGGACGTCCGCGAGGACGACGTGTCCATGGGCCACGAGGCCACCGTCTCCAAGGTCAGCGAGGACCAGCTCTTCTACCTGATGAGCCGCGGCATGACCGAGTTCGAGGCCATGGCCATGATCGTCCGCGGCTTCGTCGAGCCGATCGCGCGCGAGCTGCCGATGGAGTACGCGCTGGAGCTGAACCGGCTGATCGAGCTGCAGATGGAGGGCTCCGTCGGCTGACCGCCGGCCGCCCGCCGTCCATCGACCATTTTTGAGGAAGAGAGCACAACGAACAGCCATGGCTGACGTCCAGAACAACTCCGGCTCCACCACCGCCGGTTCGATCGAGGTCGGTACGGCCGGCGCCGGCGCCCAGCTCGCCGGCCCCGGCACCGGCCGGGACAGTGTCCGGCAGCCGATCGACGCGCGCGTCGCGGTCGCGCCGTCCTTCGACGTCGCGGACTTCCCGGTGCCCACCGGCCGCGAGGAGGACTGGCGGTTCACCCCGCTGCACCGCCTCGGCGGCCTGCACGACGGCACCGCCGCCTCCGCCGAGAAGGGCGAGGACAAGGTCGAGCTGAGCCTGCCCGAGGGCGTGACCGCCGAGACCGTCGGCCGTGACGACGCCCGCCTCGGCAAGGCCGGCAAGCCGGTCGACCGGGTCGCCGCGCAGGCGTTCAGCGCCTTCGAGCAGGCGCTCGTGGTCACCGTCCCCCAGGACGCGGTGCTCACCGAGCCGGTGAAGATCGACGTGCACGGCGAGGGCGGCACCCGCTTCGCGCACGTGGTCGTCGACGTCAAGCCGTTCGCCGAGGCCGTCGTGGTGATCAACCACACCGGCACCGGCACCCGGGCCGCCAACGTCGAGCTGCTGGTGGGCGACGGCGCCAAGCTCACCTTCGTCTCGGTCCAGGACTGGGACCGCGACGCGGTGCACGCCGCCCAGCAGACCGCGCTGGTCGGCCGGGACGCCTCGCTGAAGTCCGTCGTCGTCACCTTCGGCGGCGACGTGGTCCGGATCCACCCGCGGGTCAACTACGCCGCGCCCGGTGGCGAGGCCGAGCTGTTCGGCCTCTACTTCGCCGATGCCGGCCAGCACCTGGAGCACCGTCTGGTCATCGACCACGACACCCCGCACTGCCGCTCCAACGTGGTCTACAAGGGCGCGCTGCAGGGCCAGGACGCGCACGCCGTCTGGGTCGGCGACGTGCTGATCCGCGCCGCCGCCGAGGGCACCGACACCTACGAGCACAACCGCAACCTGGTGCTCACCGACGGCGCCCGGGTCGACTCGATCCCGAACCTGGAGATCGAGACCGGCGAGATCGTCGGCGCCGGCCACGCCTCCGCCACCGGCCGCTTCGACGACGAGCAGCTCTTCTACCTGCAGGCCCGCGGCATCCCGGCCGACGAGGCCCGCCGCCTGGTGGTGCGCGGCTTCTTCGCCGAGCTGGTCCAGCAGATCGGTGTCGCCGAGATCCAGGACCACCTCATGGAGAAGATCGAGGCCGAGCTGGAAGCGGCGGTCTGACACCCATGAGCTTCCTTCGCGCCTGCGCGCTGAGCGAACTGGCTGAGGACGTGCCCAAGCGCGTCGACCTCAACGGCGTACCGGTCGCCGTCGTCCGCACCGACGAGGGGGTGTTCGCGATCAACGACATCTGCTCGCACGCGAACGTCTCGCTCTCCGAGGGCGAGGTCGAGGACTGCATGATCGAGTGCTGGCTGCACGGCTCCAGCTTCGACCTGCGCAGCGGCAAGCCCTCCGGCCTGCCCGCCACCCGTCCGGTCGCTGTCTACCCCGTAAAGATCGAAGGGGACGATGTGCTCGTCTCCGTCAACCAGGAGTCCTGAGTACACATGGCTACCCTTGAAATCCGCGACCTGCACGTCTCCGTCGAGGCCGAGAACGGTCCCCGGGAGATCCTGAAGGGCGTCGACCTGACCGTGAAGCAGGGCGAGACCCACGCCATCATGGGTCCGAACGGCTCCGGCAAGTCCACCCTGGCCTACTCCCTGGCCGGCCACCCCAAGTACACCGTCACCGGCGGCTCGGTGCTGCTGGACGGCGAGGACGTCCTGGAGATGTCCGTCGACGAGCGCGCCAAGGCCGGCGTCTTCCTGGCCATGCAGTACCCGGTCGAGGTCCCCGGCGTCTCGGTCTCCAACTTCCTGCGCACCGCCGCCACCGCCGTCCGCGGCGAGGCCCCCAAGCTGCGGCTCTGGGTCAAGGAGGTCAAGGAGGCGATGGCCGCCCTGCAGATGGACCCGGCCTTCGCCGAGCGCAACGTCAACGAGGGCTTCTCCGGCGGTGAGAAGAAGCGCCACGAGATCCTCCAGCTGGAGCTGCTCAAGCCGAAGATCGCGATCCTCGACGAGACCGACTCCGGCCTGGACGTCGACGCGCTGCGGGTCGTCTCCGAGGGCATCAACCGGGTGCGCTCGACCGGCGAGGTCGGCACCCTGCTGGTCACCCACTACACCCGCATCCTGCGGTACATCAAGCCCGACCAGGTCCACGTCTTCGCGGGCGGCCGCATCGTCGAGTCCGGCGGTGCCGAGCTGGCCGACAAGCTGGAGGCGGAGGGCTACGAGTCCTACGTGAAGGGTGGCGCGTCCGAGTGACCCCAACGCACGAGTCGGCGGTCCTGTCGGGCCTGCTCGACACCGACGCGATCCGCAAGGACTTCCCGGTCCTGCAGCGTCTGCTGCACGACGGGAAGCCGCTGGTGTACCTGGACAACGCGGCCACCTCGCAGAAGCCGCGCCAGGTGCTGGAGGCGCTCAACGCCTACTACGAGCGGCACAACGCCAACGTCCACCGCGGCGTGCACGTGCTCGCCGAGGAGGCCACGGCGCTGTACGAGGGCGCCCGTGACAAGGTCGCGGCGTTCGTCAACGCGCCGAGCCGCAACGAGGTGATCTTCACCAAGAACGCCTCGGAGTCGCTCAACCTGGTCGCCAACATGCTGACCTGGGCGGACGAGCCCTACCGGGTGGACGCCGAGTCCGAGATCGTCATCACGGAGATGGAGCACCACTCCAACATCGTGCCGTGGCAGCTGCTCTCGCAGCGCACCGGCGCGAAGCTGAAGTGGTTCGGGCTGACCGACGAGGGCCGGCTCGACCTGTCCAACATCGACGAGCTGATCACCGAGAAGACCAAGGTGGTCTCGTTCACCCTGGTCTCCAACCTGATGGGCACCGTCAACCCGGTCGAGGCCATCGTGCGCAGGGCCCAGGCCGTCGGCGCGCTGGTCGTGATCGACGCCTCGCAGGCCGCCCCGCACATGGTGCTGGACGTCCAGGCGCTGGAGGCCGACTTCGTCGCCTTCACCGGCCACAAGATGCTGGCGCCGACCGGCATCGGCGTGCTCTGGGGCCGCCAGGAGCTGCTGGAGGACCTCCCGCCGTTCCTCGGCGGCGGCGAGATGATCGAGACCGTCACCATGGGCTCGTCCACCTACGCCCCGGCGCCGCACAAGTTCGAGGCCGGCACCCCGCCGATCGCCCAGGCGGTCGGGCTGGGCGCGGCCGTCGACTACCTGTCGGCCATCGGCATGGAGCGGATCGCCGCCCACGAGCACGCCATCACCGCGTACGCGATCGAGCGGCTGCTGGAGGTCCCGGACCTGCGGATCATCGGCCCGCGCACGGCCGTCGACCGCGGCGCCGCGATCTCGTTCACGCTGGGCGACATCCACCCGCACGACGTGGGCCAGGTGCTGGACGAGCAGGGCATCGCCGTGCGCGTCGGCCACCACTGCGCGCGGCCGGTCTGCCTGCGGTACGGAATTCCGGCGACCACGCGGGCGTCGTTCTACCTGTACTCGACGCCGGGCGAGGTCGACGCGCTCATCGACGGCCTGCACCACGTCCGGAACTTCTTCGGCTGAGGACGGGGCACAGGACCATGAAGCTCGACTCGATGTACCAGGACATCATCCTGGACCACTACCGCAACCCGCACGGCAAGGGGCTGCGCGACGGGGACGCCGAGGTGCACCACGTCAACCCGACGTGTGGCGACGAGATCACCCTGCGCGTGAAGCTCGACGGCTCGACCGTCGTGGACGTCTCGTACGAGTCCCAGGGCTGTTCGATCAGCCAGGCCAGCGCCTCGGTCATGAACGACCTGGTGGTCGGCCGGACCGTGGGCGAGGCGCAGGCGGTCCAGGAGGCCTTCCTGGAGCTGATGCAGAGCAAGGGCCAGGGCGAGGGCGACGAGGAGGTGCTGGAGGACGCGGTCGCGTTCGCCGGCGTCTCCAAGTACCCGGCCCGGGTCAAGTGCGCCCTGCTCGGCTGGATGGCCTGGAAGGACGCCACCGCCAAGGCCCTCGCCGAACACCCCGCCGTCGAACACCCCGCTGTCACCGACTGATACCGCAGAGGAGGACAAACCATGAGTGACGAGACCCCCTCCACTGCGGAGGAGGCCCCCGTGGGCATCGTCGGCACCAGTGCCGGCACCGTCTCCGTCGAGGACCTGACCGAGGCCCTGATGGACGTCGTCGACCCCGAACTGGGCATCGACGTCGTCAACCTCGGACTGATCTACGGCGTCCACATCGACGACGCCGACGTCGCCACCATCGACATGACGCTCACCTCGGCGGCCTGCCCGCTGACCGACGTCATCGAGGACCAGGCCAAGACCGCCACCGACGGGCTGGTCAAGGACCTGCGGATCAACTGGGTCTGGATGCCCCCGTGGGGCCCCGACAAGATCACCGACGACGGCCGCGACCAGCTCCGGGCGCTGGGCTTCAACGTCTGAGGTCGTTCGTCGATCGTCAACCCGCTGCCGCGCGAACCGAGGGGTTTGCGCGGCAGCGGCGTTTCCGCGCGTGATCTGCTTCGTTGAGCAGGTTCACCGCCGTTCCCCACCGTCCACCCCCCACCCGCCTGCCGGCGGGTGCCCACCCCGGGCCTGGCCGCGTGCCGACCGGCCGGGCGGCACGCGGCGCTGGCTTTTTTCACCGGAACAGGAGCTGGCTCAACTTCCGTGACGCGGCCAGGCTGAGTAAACGGGCCGCTGCCGAATCGGGTGGGCTGGGAGCTGGGGTGAGGTGAGCTCCAGGGCCCGGTTGTCCTGTCCGGCAGCCATGTGATCGAGCCATCGTTCGTACCAGGCGAGAAAGTCCGGTACTGAGGAGACGTATCACGCCATTTGACGCAACGTCAGGCTTTTGGGGTGCGCGCGCAGCTGCTGGCAGGCGGCACCACGGGCCTTCCCCCGCTGGTGTGCTCAGCTGACCTTCAACCGCTCCAAGAACTCCGGGACGCCGTCGACCTGGCGGTAGGGCTTGAAGGCCGGTGCGAGTTCCCGGATCAGGGCGACGCACCGTGGGGCGCCAATGCGGGTGGCCAGGTCGAGCGACTCGCTGGTGACGGCAAGCGCTTGCTCGATGTCGTTGGCCTGGAGGTGGCCCATGGCCTGATAGGTCAGGAAGATGCCGCGTGTCTTGTCCCTGGCGCGGGGCAGCAGGGTCAAGCCCTCGGAGATCCGGGCATGGGCCTCGTCGGTTCGGCCGAGGTCGAGGAGGCACTGGCCGGAGTCCACGGCGAGGTCGGCCGGGCTCATCCATGCGCACCAGCCGGGTGCGGGGTCGGCGGCTTCGACGACGAGGGCCGATTCGGCTTCGGACAGATCGCGGTAGCAGGCGGAGCGGTCGCCGAGCGCGGCGTGGGCTCTGGCCCGGCGGAGGAACAGCAGAGATCGGGCGGTGGGGTGCTCGATGCCGGACAGCGCGTATCCGAGCTGGTCCACAGAGACCTTCGGCTCTCCGAGCCAGTTCGATTGATAGGCGAAGTCAGCGAGCACTCCCGCGCCGTGGTCGCGGTCACCGGCGGCGTGCGCGGACTGTAGGGCCGCACCCCACAGCTTCCCGGCCGCCCAGTGCCTGCCCTGGTCGAAGCGGTGCCATCCGCAGGTGGTGGCGAGCGAAGCCGCCAGCAGGTGCAGCCTACGGCCGGTGTGTTCGCTGTAGCGGCCGTCCTCGATCAGGTCGGTCACCGCGCCGAGTTGAGCGTCCATCAATCGGATCGTGTGCTGGCGTTGCTCGGTGGGCAGGGCCGTCAGCTTTGAGCTGGTGTCCTCCAGCCAGTCCACGAGCTCGGCGTCCACCCGCTTGCCCCCGAGGGCCGAGGTGAGACGCTCGGGTTCGATCGTGGCCCACTGGGCGGCGAGGCCGGCCAGCGAGATGGCGCTGTAGGTCATGAAGCTGCGTCGGTCCATGGAGGCTCTCTGTGCATCGTGGAGGGCTTGAACGGTGTAGGCGGACCCCAGCGGCAGTGGTTCGTCGCGTCCGGGCAGCCAGTAGGGCCAGCCGTACGCCTCCATCTCCGAGACCTTGACGCCGAAGGCTTCGGCGATCAGGAGCTGGGAGTCGAGGTTCGGCGTCTTGCGCCAGTTCTCCCACCTGCTGACGGCCGCCTTGTCGGCGCCGGAGAGGAGCCCGTGGCGGCGGGCGGCCCGGTCGAGGCGGGCGACAAGGTCGCCCTGTGACCAGCCGCGCAGTACGCGTGCGTAGGCGAGGGGGTGCCGGATCGGGTCGTCCACGGGCCAATCCCATCATCGACAGTGACCGTGAGCCTACTGCCGGCGAAGGCGGGACAACCCCGGGACTACAGACAATGCCTGTTCGGCGGCAGGTAGTTGGGCTGTACTCGACGCACACCGAAGAACTTCCTTCGTGAAGCGGAAGGAGTCTGCCCATGAAGCGACGTGCTGCGGTCATCGGTCTCGGCCACCAGGCGTGTGAGGACCACCTGCCCGGCCTGCTCGGCTCCGGCAGGGCCGAACTGGTCGCGATCTGCGACAGCAATCCCGACATCCTGCGTGAGCGTCAGAAGTCCCTCCAGGTACCTGCCTTTACCCGGGCCGCCGACCTGCTGGACACCGTCCGTCCGGACTTCGTGATCATCGCCGTCCCGCACCACGCGGGCCGGGCCGTGATCGAAGAGTGCTCCTCCCGGGGTGTGCACGTCCTCAAGGAGAAGCCGTTCGCCACCTCGCTCGCCGAGGCCCGTGAACTCGCCACAATCTGCCAGGCCGGGCGGGTGGAGCTGATGGTCGCCCTCCAGCGGCGGTTCAACCCGATCTACACCAGCGTGGTGCAGTTCCTCGACCAGATCGGCACCCCGTTCCTCATCGACGGCCAGTACACCTTCCACACCGACGACCCCGGCGCCGGTTGGCGCGGGGACGTCAAGCAGGCTGGTGGCGGCTGCATCATCGACATGGGCTACCACCTCATCGACCTGCTGCTGTGGTACTTCGGCCTACCCAGCCGCGTCATCGCCGACTTCTCGGCCACAGCCCTGCCCGAGGCCGGCTACGACGCGGAGGACACCGCCGTCATCCAGCTCGGCTACGAATCCGACCTCTATGGTTCTGTCCTTCTCTCACGCTGGGCGGCTCCGAAGACCGAGAAGCTGCACGTCGTCGGCACCCGCGGCTCGGTGCTGCTGACCAAGGGCCACCTCCAGCGGCTCGACCTCAACGGCACCGTCGTGGTGGAGCTCGCCCGGCCGCACGCGCCCGCCAGCGCATCGACCGCCCAGATCGACTACTTCTGCCGGATCTTGAACGGCGAACGCCCCAACACCTCCGGCCCCGAACAGCACCTCGCCCACGCCGCCTTCATCGCCTCCTGCTACGAGTCCAAGGCAGCCGGGCGCTACATCGACCCGAAGGAGATGCTGTGACCTCAACCCTCGCCCTCCTCGGCGGCCGGCCCGAAGTGACCGCCGTCGGCCCGCACTTCGAGTGGCCGCCGATCGACGACACTACCCGGGCCAAGGTGGCCGCCCAGCTGGACGCGGCCGTCTCCATCCCCGGCCGGTCCGGCATCGTCGCCGACCTGGAGGACGGCCTGCAGGAGTACTTCGGTGTCCGACACGCGGTCACCACCAGCTCCGGCACCGCCGCCCTGCACGCCACCTACTGGGCCGCGAGGATCAGGCCCGGCGATGAGGTCATCGTCCCGGCCTGGACCTTCCACGCCACCGCCTCCCCGTTGTTCCACCTCCGTGCCGTGCCGGTGCTGTGCGAGACCAGGCCGGACGGCAACATCGACCCGAACCGGGTCGAGGAGCTGATCACCCCGCGCACCCGCGCGATCATGGTCACCCACCTGTGGGGCAAGCCCGCCGACATGACCGACCTCGTGGCTGTGGCGAACGCCCACGACCTGGTGGTGCTGGAGGACGGTTCCCACGCCCACGGAGCCGGCATCGCGGGCCAGAAGGTCGGCACGTTCGGCCTCGCCTCGGCGTTCTCCCTCAACGGGCCCAAGCCGCTGTCCGGCGGTGAGGGCGGGTTCGTCCTCACGGACGACGACGACACCTACCACCGGGTCATCACGCTCGCGCACTACAACAAGCGGGCCAGGACCGAGATCCCGGAAGGCCATCCGCTCGCGCGGTACGCGGTCACCGGAGCCGGCCTCAAGCTCCGTATCCACCCGCTCGCCGCCGCGATCGCCTATGACCAGCTCGCTCGCCTGGACGGCTACCTCGCCGGCCGGGCGGAGATCGCGCGCTACCTGACCGGACAGCTGGCCCGGATACCGGGCCTGGAGGTCACCGAGATGCCCCAAGGGGTGGTTCCGTCCTGGTACGGGTTGACGCTCACCTACAAGCCGGGTGAGCTCGGCGGCCTGCCGATCGAGAAGTTCCACCAGGCGCTGGTCGCCGAGGGCGCCACCGAGTTCGACCGGCCCGGCTCCACATGTCCGATGAACCAGCTGCCGCTGTACCAGCATCCGACGATGCTGTTCCCCGGCCACCCGCACTCCCACCGCCGGTACGAGCCGGGCGATTTCCCGGTCGCCGAACACGCTCATGCCCACATGATCAAGCTCCCGGTCTGGCATCGTGAGCAGGATCTGGAGCTGGCCGAGCGGTACGCCCGCGCGGCCATGAAGATCAGCGAACATCACAAGGAGCTGCTGTGACCGTCACCTCCCCCGAGTTCGTGGCCGGCCTGGCGGCCGACGCCGAGGCCGCCGGCATCACCGGCTTCGTCGCCGCCGCCGTGATCAACCACGACGGGCGGGTCCTGCTCGTGCGCCGCAACCCCGACGACTACATGGGCGGCCTGTGGGAGATCCCTTCCGGGACGGTCGAGGCCGGGGAGACCATCCTGGACGCCCTGCGCCGCGAGACCAACGAGGAGACCGGCCTGACCATCGACCAGGTCACCGGCTACGTCGGGCACTTCGACTACGAGAACAGCCGCGGCGGCACCACCCGTCAGTTCAACTTCACCGTCACCGTGGCGAAGACCGAGCCGATCGTCCTGACCGAGCACGACGCCCACCAGTGGGCAGTCCCCAGTGAGCTGCCCGAGGTCAGCGATGCAGTCCGAGGCCTGATCACCTCCTGAGTCGGAGCCGTCGGGCTCTGCTGAGCGGCCCGCTCCTCGAAGCCGTCGAGGAGCGGGCCGCTACACCTCCGGAGCCGGCGGTGGCGGCTCCGGTTCGTCGCGTGACGCGGCGGGACGCCTACAGTCGTCGCCATGAGCGACTCCCAGTTCCATGAGGTGGTGGCCCAGCCCCGTACGGCCGCCGGCGTGCTCTTCTTCGACGAGGAGGACCGCGTCCTCCTCGTGAAGCCGACCTACAAGCCCGGTTGGGAGATCCCCGGCGGCTACCTGCACGCCGGCGAGACGCCGCGCGAGGGCGCGGCCCGGGAGGTCATGGAGGAGCTCGGCATCACCCCGTCGATCGGCCGTCTGCTCGTCGCGGACTGGGCGCCGCACCCCGCCGAGGGTGACAAGCTCCTCTTCGTCTTCGATGGCGGTGTCCTCCCGGTCGGCGAACTCGACCGCATCACCGTCGACCATGTGGAGATCGGCGAGTACGCCTTCCGCACCACCGACCAGCTCGACGCACTCCTCTTCCCACGCCTCTCTCGCCGCGTCCGCGCCGCTTACGTCGCCAAGGCGCGGTCCGAGACCGTCTACCTGGAACACGGAGCGACCCGCCCGTAGGGCCACGCCTCGCAGTGTCTACACGAATCCTCCCCCGCGGACGCGCCGGTACCGTGGCCGGAGATGTACGAGCTGGTGGGGGTGTGGAAGTTCGGCGAAGTGGCGTCGAGATCGGCACCGATGCCTGGAAGCCCTGGAGGTCTTGCCGAGCCCGCCTACGCAGGCTCCCCGATTGTCGTGAGTCTCCGTGAGAATGTCGGAGAAGCTTGCTCTTGACCCGCACTCACGAAGCCCCCGGAGCTGCCTCAGTGACGAGCAACACCGCACAGCAGGACGCCGCCGTCGCCGACAAGTCCATCCTCGCGAACAGCGCCTACGCTGACGGACGCCACCTCGCCGCCCGACAGTCCATCTACCGGTGGCAGCAGCCGCAGTACGACCTGCCCGGGATCGTCGTCGAAGAGCTGGCCGCCACGAGCGGGATCGTCCTCGACGTCGGCTGCGGCAACGGCAAGTTCGTCAGCCGCCTGCACAAGGACCGCCCAGACCTTCAGGCCGTCGGAATGGACATCTCGGCGGGCATCCTCGCCGACGTCGAAAAGCCGGTCCTGGTGTCCGACGCCCAAGCCCTGCCCTTCGCCGACAACAGCGTCGACGCCGTGCTGGCCCTGCACATGCTGTACCACGTCGGCGACATCGTGGCCACGATCAAGGAACTGGCCCGAATCCTCCGGCCTGGTGGCGTCCTCATCGCGTCCACCAACAGCGACATCGACAAACGGGAACTGGACCAGCTCTGGAGCAAGGCTGCAGGAGACGTCCTCGGGATTCCCGAGGGCGGCCCGGCGCGGGTCTCCCTCAGCTCCCGCTTCTCCCTGGAGAAGGCCTGTGGCTATCTCGGGACGGCGTTCAAGGACATTCGGGTGAGGGAACTGCCCGGAACCATCGAGATCACCGACCCAGCGCCGATCGCTGCCCACCTCGCCTCCTACGAGGCATGGGCCGACGAATGCGGCGTCCCCTTCCGCGAGACCGTAAGCCGCGCAGCCGAGGTCGCTGCCGGTGCGATCGCGAGCAATGGGTCATTCAAGATCACATGCCTGGGCGGAATTCTGATGTGCCGCTTGTGAAGGCGCCCTCTCTGGCGACGGCCGTACCCCCTTCGCTAGTTCCGTCAGCCAATCTGCACACGGACGAGCTGGACCAGCTCGCGTGGGTGGCCCTCGCCGAGATCCCCGAGTACGTGCCGTACGGACTCTTCGAGCCGGCGCAGGCGTACTTGGACATCGCGCTCACTGCCGGACCCGCTGGCTCTACGGGCGGCCACCCATTGGGGCCGCCCGTAGAGGCATCGATCACATCGGTGGCGCCGCCGTAGCCGTTTGATTTCGAGATCGGCATCGGGAGGTGGAAGCCCTGGCCGCGCGGCGTGCGGCCAGGCCTGGGGCGGGCACCCGCCGGAAGGCGGCTGGGGGGTGGACGGTGGGGAACGGCGGTGGAACTGCTCAACGAAGCGGAGGCATCAGACGATGCCGTTGGCGCAGTCAGGAAGCACGCAGGAGCCGAAGGGTCAGCGTGACCGGGGGAAGGCGGCGCGCAGTGCGGAGCCCCGGGTGATGAACGCGACGCGGATCACGGGCAGCACGCAGACGGCCTGCATCACGGCGTACCACGGCGGGCAGACACCCGGGATCAGGTCGACGCCGACGATCGCGATCGGCATGACGACGGCGAGGGTGCTCACGCGCTCGAAGGCCCGTCGAGATCCCCGGGAAGCGGAGACGGTCAGCCGGTGGAGCAGCACGGCGACCACCGGCAGCAGGGCTGCCCGGACCCACATGAACGTGTTCACCGCATGACCGCTGCTCGACACCACGACGACCGCCAGGAGGGCGACGGCGCCGAGTGCGCCGTAGACCTTGACGCTGCTCTTCGCCGTGTCGAAGGCTTCCAGGGTGCGGGGGCTGCTGAGGAGTGCCGCCTCAGTCGCGAGCTTGTTGCTTTCCATACTCACCGACGTTAGGAAGCGCCGGGCCGACGCGGTATCCGTCCAGACCCACGGGTGGGTGGGGCTAGCCCCACTCCCCGGCTGACCAGGGCGGTAGCGGGCTCCGCGTGGTGCACAGTGGGAGCACCGAACGGAGAGCGAGGGGAGAGTCATGAGACAGCTGAGTTCGTGGCCGGCGCGCGCGGGCGTGGGGTTCGTACGGGCGTGCGTCGTGGCGGTCATCAGCATGCTCGTCCCGGCCCTGTGGGCCGCCGCCGTGGCGCTGGGGATCCGGTGGGGAGCGGGAAACCCGTGGTCGTGGTTGGCGCCGGTCGTGCTGGTGTGCGGGGGCACGCCCGCCCTGGCCCGCCCGGTCTGCCGGACGGTCCGCTTCCTCGTCGCGAGGTGGACGGCCACCGTCATCCCCTCCGGGTACCGCCACGCCGGGCCGGTGACGCGGATGTCCACCGGGTACTGGTGGAACGGCTTCAGCTACGAGCGCACCCGCCGCGATGCCCTCCTGGACCAGAAGTGGCGGGTCCGGTGGAGCGACCCCGCCAACTGGCGCGACCTGCGGTTCACGGCGATCGCCCCGTTCACCGCGGGCCTGGTCGCGTCCCTCCCGCCGGCCGGGGTGGCCGCGGCGGTCCTCGGGCTCGGCCGGCCGGAGCCCGCCGCGCGCGTCGTCGGGGCGCTCGGCCTGGTCGTGGCCGTCGCCGGCGCCCCGTACGCCTGGCGGTGCGTTGTGCCGGTGGCCGTCCGCTTCCTGCGCCCGTCACCCGCGATGGCACTGGCCGACCGGGTGGACGAGCTGACCGCCCAGCGCGCGGACGCGACGGTCGCCCAGGCCGCCGAGATCCGCCGGATCGAGCGGGACCTGCACGACGGGGCGCAGGCCCGCCTGGTCGGGCTCGGGCTCTCCCTGGCGACCGCGGAGAAGCTGCTGGAAACCGACCCTGACCGGGCCAGGACCCTGATGCGGGAAGCGCGGGCCGGTGCCACCGCGTCACTGACCGAGCTCCGCGAACTGGTCCGGGGAATCAACCCGCCCGTGCTGAGCGACCGCGGGCTCATCGATGCCGTTCGCGCTCTCGCCCTGGACAGCCCGCTCGAAGTGGCGCTCAGCACGGACCTTCGACTCAGCGCGGACCTTCGACCCAGCGCGGACCTTCAACTCGGCGCGGACTCTCGACTCAGCCTGGACCCGCCGATCGAGTCCGCCCTGTACTTCGCCGTCGCCGAACTGCTGACCAACGCGGTCAAGCACGCCCGTGCGACCCGGGCCCGGATCTCCATCACCCAGGACGACACCGGCATCGTCATCGATGTCGAGGACAACGGCCGCGGCGGAGCCCGCCTGCGAGCCGACGGCGGACTCGCGGGGCTGCGCCGCCGCCTCGCGGTCTTCGACGGCACCCTGGAGATCACCAGCCCGGAAGGCGGCCCGACCAGGGTGAGGATGATGGTGCCGTGCGAATCGTTGTAGCCGAAGACCTCTACCTCCTGCGCGACGGGATGGTTCGCCTCATCGAGGCATACGGACACCAGGTGGTGGCGACCGCGGCCACCGGACCCGAGACGCTGGACGCGCTGTTGACGTGGCGGCCGGACGTCGCCGTCGTCGACGTCCGCATGCCGCCGACCCAGTCGGACGAGGGCCTGCGGGCGGCGCTCGCCGCCCGCGGCGAACTGCCCGGACTGCCGGTCCTCATCCTTTCCCAGTACGTCGAGCAGCTGTACGCCCGCGAACTCCTGGCCGACGGCGCCGGCGGCATCGGCTACTTCCTCAAGGAGAGCGTCTTCGACGCCGACCAGTTCATCGACGCCCTGGAACGCGTCGCCGCCGGCGGGACCGCCATGGACCCGGCCGTCATCGCCAAACTCCTGTCCAGCGGATCCTCGTCTCAACGGCGCGAACGGCTCGAACGGCTCACCGAACGCGAGCACTCCGTGCTCGGCCTCATGGCCGAAGGACTGTCCAACCAGGCCATCGGCCAACGGCTCTTCCTCAGCGAAAGCGCCATCAGCAAGTACACCACCTCCCTGTTCGGCAAACTCGGCATCACCGACAACGACAACAACAACCGCCGCGTCCTCGCCGTCCTCGCCTACCTGAACAGCCCCTGACGCATCTCTGGGACAGCGTGTCTCAGGCGGCGATGTGTGCAGGCCGACTGCCGGTCATCGCGGAGCGCAGGGCGGTTCGGGCTCGGGCGGCGCCTGCGGTGGCGATGTCCGCCCCCTGGCCGGGCGTGGGGGTTCGGGTGGTCAGGCCGGCGCACGGGCGGCAGATGCCCGGCCGGGGCACGGGGTCGTGGCACTTGGCGCATTCGGCGTACCGGGCCGTTGGCCGTGCGGCGGGCCGGGCGGGCTGGGCGGGCGGCATCTTGTGCTCCAGGCGGTAGCGGAGCAGGGCTGCCGCCGAGTGCATCGGGACGGGCAGGCCCGGCAGCAGGGCCTGGGCGAGGTCGGCGTGGGCCGCGCCGCGTTGCAGCCACTGCGCGACGAGGGGCGCGAGTTCGGCGGCTTCGGCCTCGCCCAGGCGCAGTCGGGGCTCGGGCCGGATCACCCGGAACAGGGTGGCCACCGCTTCGCGGACCTCGTCGGCCGCCTCGGAAGCCTCCTCCCGTTCTTCGGGCTTGCCGTCATCGGCCGATCTCGCGGGGAGGGAGGGTTCTTTGCGCCGGTTTTTACCAAGAGGGCTGCCAGCGCGCCCGGCAGCCGCTCCACCGGGCGCCGGACGGGTGTCATCCGGCGCGGACCACGGCGTGTCGTACACGTGGGTCTCGGTGCGGATGGTGCCGTCGGGCATACGGATCTTCTCGACGCGGTAGTACCCCGCGTCGGTCAGCTCCTTCAGGGCCTTGCGGATCGCGCCGCGGCCCTGCGGACTGGAGTCGGCCATGTGCCGACCGTCCTCCCGCCAGCCGTCGGGGCGGGAGAGGAGGTCCGCGAGGGCCGCGGGCGGTGTAGGACAGCCGCCGGTACTGGAGAACGGCGTTGGGCAGCACGGTGAAGTTGCGCACGTGGGCGCTACGATGGACACGCATCGGGAGTCTGGCTCCTGTTGCCGGACCCCGGGGTGTTGGTAGCACCGCCGGGGTCGCCTATTTTCTATTGGACTACGGAACGTACCACCGTGGTTGACGTGGCATCAGGAGTTCCTGGAAACCTCGCCTCGTAAGGGTGAAGCTGGGCCGGGTTCAGCCGAGGGCCGAGGTCAAGCTGGTGCGGCTGTCGGCATGGAAGCGGGCGGCGCGATGTTGATGCCCAACGGCCCTCCGAGGGCTGCGGTTTCGGGCTCGTAGATGCCGGGTGGCCGGGTTGGTGCAGAGACCTCAGTCGCGTCCGGCTCCACCGCGGTGCCCAGAAGTATCTCTGAGGGCAGTCATCACATTGGCCAGGGCTTGCTTATCCGTGATCCATTCCGTGTCTCCGGCGGAGACCGAGCGCTGAACGGCTTCGAAGACGGCTTCGTCGGCCGCAACGACAGGCTTGGCCGCCAGGTGTGCCCGCATGTATTGCTTGAAGAGTGCGGGAAGTTGGTCGGGCCGAGTTCCAGTCTTGGCCCTCAGGGAGAAGATTGGGAGGAACCACTTCTCGAAGCAGTCCTTGATCTCCTCAGTGGCTCGGTATGCCTCGTGCAACGGCCGCAGGCTTGTCATGTGGTCGTACGGGAGGTGGCCGTGTAGGGCGTGCTGAAGCCGGATACCGCCGTGTTCGCGGAAGTGCTGGCCATGGGCGGCGATGTGGTTGGCCGCGTTCTCGGTGATGGTCATGATGGCTACGTCGGCCTGCCGCCTTCGGGCTGCGGCGAGGACGGTGGCGTGGATGCCGGCGCGCGGGTCGAGGACGAGGCCGTTGAGGCCGAGCGGCGAGAGGTCGATGCCGTGGTCGCGAGTTCGAGAGAGGATCAGGCGCTGGGCGACGTTGGCAGCGGTGTGCTGGAGGTGCTTGGGCTGCTGGCGGTGGCTGGCGTGGATGTCCGAGCGGTCGAGGACGGGGCGGTCCCTCGCGAGTTCGGCCACGAGGTGGAGGCCTGAGCGGCCTTCGGTGTCGGTGCTGCCACAGGCGTTGCAGGGGTGGTTGCCGCTGCCGGTCATGTGGCCGCAGGCTCGGCAGGTCGGGACGGTCTCGCGGCTGATAGTCAAAGTGCCGAGGCGGAGGTTGTTCTCGATCATCTCCAGGGCGAGGTCGGCGACCTCGCCGTCGGCGTCGGTCATGATGCCGCCCACCGGGGACGGTCCGGGCGTGTACTTGTCGGCTATCAGGTCGGCCTCGAACCGCTGGCGGGGGATCTTCCCGCCGTCGACCTCGCGGTAGCGAAGATCTCCGGCGAGGGTGGCGGTGTTCCACAGATGGGGTGCGGGCGGTAAGTCCAGGATGGCGTTGAGGGCGGCGGCGAGGCGGATGCCCACGGCCTTTCCGGGGCGGGTGGCGAAGGTGAAGGGGCCGTTCTGGACGGGCCCGTTGAGGAACAGGTGTCGCACGGGATCCTCCTAGATCGGCGGGGTGGTGGTTCCCGTCCGGGTGAACCGGCCGTCGTGCAGCTCGTAGTGGAGGATCGCGGCGTTGGGCATCTTGCCCTTCCGCTCCTCGGCGAGGATCTCGGGTAGGGAGCAGGCTTCGAGTAGGGATCGGAGCGCCACTGCGGCGGTCTGGTGAGTGAACGCGATGACAGTGCGCGCTTCGTGGAGTTCGGTCTGGGCGAGTGCTGCAAACTCGGCGGCTCGGGTGAGCACGCCTTCGGCGAGTGACTCGCCGCCGCCCGGCGCGGTCCAGATGTGCTTGCGCAGGCGACGCTCCTCAGCGAGCTCGGGATAGCTGTCGTACAGCTCGCGCTTTGTCATGTAGGTCGCGTCACCGTAGTGCTGTTCGTCCAGGAGCGTCGTCTGCTGGGGCCAGCCGTCGGGGAGGTCGGGCAGGGCGATCGCCGCGGTGTCGATCGCCCTGCGGTAGGTCGAGGTGTAGACGTGCGGCTCGGGGCCCGCGAGCTGCGGGAGGACCTCGGCGAGCCACCGGGCCTGCCGGAAGCCGCGCGGGGTCAGGCCGACGACGGTGCGGGAGATTGCGTGCGCGGCGGCTCCGCTGTAGGGGCGGGGGTCCTGGTAGAAGCCGTTGTACTTGTCGGCGTTCTCGACGGACTCGGCATGCCGGATGACGAGCAGGGGCATGGGGCGTCGGCTCCTATCCGGCGAGGTTGGCGACGTAGGAGCCGCTGACGGTCCAGGGGGTGAGTTCGATGCCGAAGCCGCTGCGGTCGCCGTCCTGGGTGTGGACGAGCTTGCCGGCCAGGTGCACGGTGTCGCCGGTGCGGAACGCTCCGGTGTAGGCGCCGAGGTACGAGCGCATGTGGGTGATCCGGCGGGCGAAGGAGTCGGCCTCGTCGATGGTCGAGCTGAGGATGGTCTTGACCTTGATCCCGTAGACGGCCGGGGTGGTGAGGCCCTCGGCGTGGTCGGTGATTCTTGCGAGGAGCGAGATCTCGCCGATCTCCTTGGAGGAGATCCGGGCGAAGGTCCTGTCGCGGTCGGAGCGGATGGGCTCGCAGTTGATGTGCGCGCCGGCGCCCGCGGTCAGCCCTTGGAGCTTGCGGCGCTCCTGCCTGATGAGGGCGTCGAAGGAACTGCCCTCCATGTACTTGGCCCGGCGGATGTACAGCCGGGTCAGGTCGTCTCCGTCGTACGGTCGGATCAACTCGGCCTGCTGGAACAGCGCCTGTGCGGCCTGGTATCCCTCCGGTCCGTAGCAGACGAGGTCGATGTCCGAACGCTCGTTGAAGCAGCCGACCAGGAAGGAGCCGGTGACGCCGATCACACCCTGGGCATCGTTCGCGGTGATCCACTCGGTGATTGCCAGGAGGTCCTTGCCCGCCGGGTTGTCGGCGACCGCGCCAGGCTCCTCGTGGATGGCCGCGAGCGCCTGGCGGCAGGAGTAGTGAACAGCCACGTCCTCGCGCGGGATGCCGGTGATGACGCAGCCGAGGGTGTCGGAGTAGACGTAGCACTCCGGCCTGCTGGCCAGGATGCCGAAGGACTTCGACACGACACTGTTCTGCCGGTAGGTCCGGCCGAACAGCCGCCGGTCGCCCTTCTCGTCGGGGTGGTACTTGACGTAGCCGAGGTAGTGGCTGCCGGGGTGGCTGTCGCCGATGACCTTGAAGACGACTCCGTGGTGGTCCATCAGGTAGTCGCGGTCGCGGACGGTGGGGACCGGCCTACCGGTGTTCAGCGGTGAACCGTTCCAGAGTGGGGAAGGCACCGGTGTCGATCGTGTCGGACGACTCATACTGATCAAGTCCCATCGTGAAAAGGGTGCGGCGGTACTGCCACTTGATGTGCTTGTCGTGCCGTGTGGGGTCAGTGGGCCGCATGAGGGCGAGGAAGAAGAAACACTTGACGAGCAGGAAGTCGCCCAGGTGCTCGCTCACCCGTTGCCCGATCAGGGATGCGGTGGTCTCGTCGAGCGCTGCGGTGTAGGCGGCGCGCTGTTCCGGGGTGATCGTGTAGCCCTTGCCGCCGCCCTTGAAGGCCACTATGTCGAGCGCGGGGTAGACGTCGTAGCCGAGCGGGACCGGTCCGTGGTGCTGCCAGTCGATGACCCCGGCCTGGAGGACGTTGGGCAGGCCGTAGTCCAGGTGCCCGTGCACCATCGGGAGCCGGGCCAGCCGGTCGATGGCGTGCTTGACCGCCTCGTGGACGCGCGGGGTGTCGAAGTCCGGGTTCTCCTCGAAGACCTCGGACGCGAAGGCCGCCTTCTCGAACCACGGCGTGACAGGGAGGGGGTGCCTCGCCTGGGCCTGCAGGAGCCTCGATGCGACGGCCGCCGCCGTGCTGATCACCTGGTAGCTGACCTGACCGTCCTGCCTGGCGTCGGCCAGCGCTTCCTCGTGCAACGAGCTGTCGCCGATGGCGCGCTCGATGACGAAGTAGCGCCCGTTCTCCGATCCTCTGTTGACGATCTCCGGCACCGGGTAGCCGAGGCCGGCAACCAACTGCTGGAACTCGGCCTCCGCCCGCAGATCCTCGCCACCGGTCCGCTTGTAGAGCAGGCCATCGGCCGACCTCCACACCGCGCCTTGGGTGGCGGTTCTGTCCTTCACGAACTCCCAGTCGCTCATCCATCCATCCTTCCGTAGCGCCGAGTTGGCGTGGATCAGATACGGCTGTGTCGGGCAGGTCGCCTGGGGTTGGGCCGACCGCCCCCGGGGGAAGGGGCGACCGGCCCCGTCGCCGCCCGGCCGGTGTGCCTGCATCGGTACGGGCGGAGTCGTTGGGCACGCGGCGGGCGGTGCCGCGAGAACCACCTGTACGCGCGAGCGCTGGGCCAGGCAGGCGAGTGGGGACGGGGCCTGGGACGGTCGGTGCGGACGAGGCTGGCGATGAGTGCCGCCCTTCGGGCCGAGCGAGGGTGCGCGGGTACCGCGACAGCGGGCACCGCCAGTTCGGCCCAGACCTTCTTGCCATGGGTCGTCGGCTCCGCGCCCCAGGTTTCCGACAGGCCCTCGATCAGCAGCATGCCTCGACCGGTGGTCAGTTCGTCGTTGCCGAAGTTCGCGGCGCCGGCAGGCATCCGGCGCGACGGGTCGTACACCTCGATCACCACCCGGTCCCCGTCCGGTGACAGGTAGATGCCGGCGAGCAGTCTCCCCGGCGCGTGGATGACCGCGTTGGCGAGCAACTCGTCGGCGACCAGAGCGATGTCACCAAGCGAAGTCGGGTCGATCCCCCACGAGCGGGCGACGCGGACGACGGCTTCCCGCGCTGGTGGGACGTGGTCACGCCTGGTGCCGATGAACGAAATACGCCGAGTGTGGGTGAAGACGGTCACCGGTCACCGTCGCAGGCTTGGACAGCATCGACGACGCTGTTGCACGGCCAGGGGCCGCGGCCGTCACTGCACCGGCCGTCCTCGAACTGGTGGCGGTCGGGGACCTCTCGGGCGTGGGTGCTGGCGGTGGCGAGGCGCTCGCGACGCGCGGCGGCGCGGTCTGAGGGGCTCGCGGTTGTGTTCGACGCCCGGCCGACTTCCGAAGCGAGAGGAAGGGCCGCTGCGTCCCGCTGGTGCGCGGTGTCGCCCCTCTGTGCGTTCGAGCGGAGGGTCATCGACACTTCTCCTTAGCCACTGGGTGAAGCCGCGCATGCGAGAGACCGCAGATGGGCCTCGGTCATGCGGGAGCGGGGAATCGCGAGCTGCGAGGGTGATCGAGCTGCTGACGACCAGACAACTCCATCTCGATGCGCCACTGTTAGGGCATGCGCTCCGCGTGCATGATCCATGCAGATCGTGCATGACGGGTTGTCCTGGTGCGGCTACGCTCGGCTCACCAGGCAGGATCAGCATTGGCAGGAGAAGCCATGTCGCAGACGGCCAAAGGACACTCCGCAGCGGGCGGGATCGGAGAAGTAATCCGCCGCGCACGGGTGTTGAGCGGGCGGTCGCAGGCGGATGTGGCCACCGAACTGGGCTACCACCAGTCGAAGATCAGCCGGCTGGAGAGCGGCAAGGGGACGCAGGACATCGATGTCCTGCGCGCTGTCGCAGCCGTGCTCGACATCCCGCTGGGAAGCCTCGGCCTGTCCTCCCATACCAGTGCGGACAGCAGGACGGACGACATGCACCGTCGCAACTTCTTGGCCGCGAGCGTCGTCGCGCTCGCGGCCCCGACACCTACTCCTCGCGTGGGGATAGAACTGGTCCAGGCACTGCTGCCCGGACCCGTTCCAGCTGAGCACGCGCCACAACCCCTGGCCGCACTCGCATCCCGGCTCTCCCAGGCGCGGAGGCTCTTCTACACCTGCCGGTACGCCGAGCTCGAAGGCGCGTTGCCGTCGCTGATCGCCGACCTTCGCCAGGCCCAGGACGCCGCCCGCGGCGGCGATCAAGCCCTGTCCGGGCTGCTCGCGACGGCGTACCAGACCGCGGTGAGCCTGTTACTCAAGCTCGGCGACCACGGCAACGCCTGGCTCGCGGTGGGCCGTGCCATGGCTGAGGCCGAACGGAGCGCCGACCCCGTCGTGATGGCCTCCAGCGTCCGCGTCCAGGCGCACGTCCTCGCGCGCGACCGGCACACCGCGCCAGCCGTCACCCTTATCCGGCACACCGCCGACCAGCTCTCCGGCAGCTACGACCGGCGCACGCCTGAGTACCTCGCCGCACTGGGGCTCATGCTCCTTCGCGGTGTTACGGCGGCGACCGTGCCACCACCGCCGAGTTCCTTGCCGAGGCTCAGGAGGTCGCGCGCTACGTCGACCTCGACGGCCCCGAAGCGTGGGCTAACTTCAGTCCAACCAACGTCGCGCTCCACTCGGTGAGCGCCTCGGTCATCCTCGGCGACGCGGGAACGGCGCTGGAAGCCGCCCAGCCCCTGATGCGCAGGCGCATCCCGGTCCCCGAGCGCCGGGCAGCACTGTGGGTGGAGGCTGCACGGGCCTATAGCCAGCAGGGCAGACTGGCCGAGGGATACAAGGCGCTCAGGATCGCGGAGAGCTGTGCCTCGGAGGACATCCGCCGACGGCCCAGCGTGCTTGAGCTGGCCGGTGACATGGCCGCTCGCGACCGGCGTGGCGCCGTCCCGGAGCTTCGTCGTTTCTGCCAGGAGTTGGGAGTTCAGGTTTGACCGAGCACCGTGAGCCGTTCCTCTATGTCGTCGTCTGCGCGTCGGGCATCGCCGACGGAGTGGGCGAACTGATCACCGCTGCCCATTCCGAGGGCTGGGGAGTCGGCGTGATCGCGACCCCGAACGGACTCGGGTTCATAGACCAGGAAGCCATCGAAGCCCAGACCGGATACCCGATCCGCTCCGCCTGGCGCACGCCGAGCATCCCCCAGCCGCTGCCCCCGGCCGACGCCATCGCCGTCGCCCCGGCCACGTTCAACACCATCAACAAGTGGGCCGCCGGCATCTCCGACACCCTCGCCCTCGGCATCCTCTGCGAGGCGTACGGCCTCGGCATCCCCGTGGCCGTCCAGCCCTATGTCAACTCCGCCCAGGCCGCGCACCCCGCGTACGGGGAGAGCCTGGCCCGGCTCCGGTCGATGGGCGTCCTGATCGGTGACTACGTCCCCCACAAGCCCAAGGCCGGTGGGGGCCGCGACAAGTACAACTGGACCCACGTCCTCGACCTGCTCCGCCCCGTGGCGGCCTCAGCGGCGGAGAGGGAGTAGCCGATGGTCCCGGTTTCGGACGGGCCGCCAGGGGTCGCTGCCGCGATCGTGATCCGGGAGGGTCGGGCGCTGATGGTCCGGCGGCGGGTCAGCGAGGGCCGGCTCTTGTGGCAGTTCCCGGCGGGCAAGATCGAGCCCGGCGAGTCTCCCGAGGAAGCGGCTGTCCGCGAGACTGCGGAGGAAACGGGGCTGAACGTGGCCGTCGTCAAGATCCTCGGCGAGCGCGTTCACCCTGAGACTGGCCGATGGATGTCGTACACGGCCTGCGAGATCGTCAGCGGCACCGCTGCTGTCGGTGACCCACGAGAGCTGGCCGCACTGGCGTGGGTGACGCTTGCAGAGATCCCCGAATACGTGCCGTACGGGCTCTTCGAGCCGGTGCAGGCGTACTTGGACATTGCGCTCGTTGTTTGAGCCCGCGGCTCCAGGGCGGCCACCCACTGGATGGCCGCCCTGGATATCAAACTGCCGGACGGCGGTTGCACCGGCGTCGCCATGAACCTCGTCCGCATCGATGCCTGGCTGACCGACGCGCGCGGTGTCCGCACCCGTACTCTCCCAGCTGGCAGCGCTCCGCCCGCTGGATCAAATCCAGCGGGCGGAGATGGGACCGAGCCCTCTCGTCTCTGGCAGGTACGTCGCCCTGCTTCATCAGCGCCACGTGCCGCCTGACCGGGCGGCACGTGGCGAGGCCGGGGGCGGGCACCCGCTGGTAGGTGGGTGGGGGGTGGATGGTGGTGGCCGTACTCAACAAAGCGGATCACGCGCGGGTGTGGAAACGCCGCTGCCCGGGACTCCTGCGGAAGTCCCGGGCAGCGGCGTTTCGTGGTGCGGGGGGTCAGGCCGTCCGGGGCTTGCGGGCGACGGCGACTGCCAGGGCGGCGCAGAGGAGGGCCGCGACGGTGGCGAAGCCGCTGACGGCGGGGAGGAGGCCGTAGGTCTGGACGAGGGCGCCGACGGCGATGATGGGGGCGGAGCTGCCGAGGTAGACGATGACCCAGAGGGCGGAGAGTTCGGAGCCCCGGCGTTCCGGGTTCATCGCGGCGACGGCGGTGGTGAAGAGGGAGCGGAAGGCCACGCCCTGGCAGATGCCGCCGAGGACGCTGCCGATGAAGAGCAGCGCGGGGGTCTCGGTGTACTGGGCGGTGACCACCAGGCCGAGGCCGGTGGCCAGGCCGGTCATGCCGAGGGCGACCACCAGGCGGTCGGCGGTCGGCGGGACGATCAGCTGGGCGAGTGCCGAGGAGCCGAGCAGCAGGGCGGCCACGATCGCGCCGGTCAGGTGGGAGTCGGTGTGCAGCAGCTTGGCGGAGAAGGCCGGGGCGAGGGCCAGGTAGACGCCGAAGACCCCGTACGAGATGAAGCCGGCACCGGCGGCGAGCAGGAACTCGCGGCGACCGGCGCGGGGCAGCCGCAGGCGCTGCGGGCGCAGGTGGGCCGGGGTGGTGATCCGGGGCGGGGAGGCCGGCGGGCGGTTGCGGCCGGGCATCCGCGGGTGGACGAGGGCGAGCGGCACGCACAGTGCCAGCACGGCGATGGCGTGCAGCAGGAAGGGCGTCAGCAGCGGGTCGGAGCCGTTGGCCAGCAGGGCGCCGACCACCGGGCCGAGCGCCACGCCGCCCGCCGAGCAGGCCAGGGTGAGCTTGGCGGCCAGGGTGGGCCGGTCGGGCAGCAGGTCGCCGAGGGCGGCCCCGGCGGCGCCGGTGGACAGGCCGACGGCGATGCCCTGGACGGCGCGGCCGGCGGCGAGTTGCCAGAAGCTGCCGGCGGTGGCGAACACGACGTCGCCCGCGGCGGCCAGCCCCACGGCGGGCAGGATCAGGGCGCGCCGGCCGAGGTGGTCCGACCAGTGGCCGACCACGGCCAGGACGGGGACCAGCGCGAACACGTAGATCGTGAAGAGGATCGTGGTGTCGAGCGGGCCGAGCCCGAGGCGCTGCTGGAGCAGCGGGTAGATCGGCGTGGCCAGGTTGGCGCCGATCAGCAGGAAGAGGAGGGCGAGGCCGACGAGGCCGACGCGGACACCGCGCAGCGCGTTCCAGCGGCTGACGGCGGCGAGTCGGAGCTGGGCGCGCGGCGCGAGCTCCAGGGGAAGCAGGGCCTCCGACAGTCGGCGCCCGTCGAGCTGCGCGGTGCGCAGGGCGGGGCCGGCAGGGGAGAGGTCCGTCACGGCAGGGGTCTCCTGTGGCCGGGCACCACCGGGGTCGGCGGGGTGTGCCGGCGCGCCCGTCCGGGGGGCGCTGTGGTGGTGGCCTCGGTACGGGCTCCCTGGTGGAGCGGGTGAGCTGGAAGGGGGGCTTCGTTGCCCGTCGGCGCGCGCGGGGTGTGCGCGGTACCGACTCCGAAGGATAAGGGGTGGGCGCACGGCTGCGGCGCGCGCCCCTGGAGGCCGGGCATCGGGGGTGCCCGGCCTATACGCTGAGGTAGTGGGCCGGTACGCGGAGCTGATCTCCGTGACCGCGGCCCCGCTGACCGCTCGGCGTAGGGAGAACGCGCAACGATGGCCGCACGACGTCGCAGGAACACCGGCACCTCGTCGGCGGGCGCACCGGGCGAGGGCGCGGTGCTGCCCGCCGACCTGGAGCTGCAGGATCTGTACGGGGCGTTCGCCGAGCACGGGCTGGACGACGACGACCTGGACGACTCGGCCGTGCTGGTGCCGCCGGTGCGGCTGCCCGCCGAGTCGGAGCTGGCCGAGCAGGCGAAGGCCGTGCCGATGTTCGCCTGGGCGCTGAAGCTGGCCCGCTGGACGGCCCCGCACCGGGCGGTCGACGAGTTCGGCGACCTCACCGGCCCGGACCGGCTCCCGGCCGCCCGACTGCTCGGCCTCGCCCCCGAGCAGCCCGAGCAGCCCGAGGAGGGGAACGCGCAGGAGGAGGCGGTGGTCGAGGCGATGCGCGCCTGGTCGCTCGCCTGCGACCTGGACCTCGTCGAGATCGGCACCACGGAGGCCGGCGAGCACGTCGCGGTCCCCGGCCCGGACCTGGAGCCGGCCGAGGAGGGCGACGCCGAGACCGTCCTGGAGCTGTGGCTGACCGCCGCCGGGATCGTCCGCGAGCTGGCGGTGGAGGCGGACTCCCAGGAACTGGAGCCGGCGAACGGCGGCGGCGGCGACGGCGAGGAGGACGAGGAGGGCCTCGGCGAGGTCGAGGACGCCCGGGACGAGGCCGCCGAACTGCTCGACGAGGCGCTCCAGGTGCTGTACGAGACCACGGCCTTCGCCGAGCCGGGCACCGAGACCGTGCCGCTGGGCGTACTCGCGGCGCTGCTGGTCGTCCCGGAGGGCGAGGAGCCCAGTGACGAGTTGCTCGGCGACATCACCGATGTGATGGTCGCCCTGGACCCGATGCTCGCGGACCTCGCCGAGCTGGGCCTGCTGGACTACCGCCCGATCGACCCCGAGCTCTTCGACGAGGAGGAGGGCGAGGAGGCGGGCGAGGCGTCGGGCGCCGGCCGGTCGGAGGCGGAGCCGGCGGAGCTGGACGAGGCGGAGTCGGCCCGGTTCGGCCTGGTCCGGCTCACCCCGCTCGGCCAGTACGGGATCCGGCAGTGGCTGCTGGAGGACGGCTACGACGCGCCGCTGGTCGGCGACCTCGCGGGCGGCGACGCGGCGGCGCTGCTCCGCGGGATCAGCGAGGCCGCCAATGTGCTGCCGGAGGAGGAGCTGAAGGTCTGGCTCACCGACCGGGAGCCGGTGGCGGCGGCGCGCGAGCTGCTCGCGGCGGCGCGCGGGAACGACGCGTACGCCCCGGTGCGGCGGATGCTCTGCCAGTCGGCGCTGACCGTGCTCGGCGCGCCCGCCGAGCCGGCCGTCCGCGAGGTGCTGGACGATCCGGAGCTGGGCGGCGGCGCGCGGGCCTGGCTGGTCGCCCTCGGCGCGGCGGAGGTGCCGGCGCCGGACCGGGCGACGGCGCTGTGGACGGTCGTCGACGCCTTCGCGGCCCAGCTGCTGGACACCGGCGGTGATCCGGAGCAGCTGCGCGAGCTGGTCGCCGAGCTGCCGGTCACGGACGCGCCGGCGGACTACTTCGCCGAGCTGTGGCGGGTCGACCACCCGTACACGGCGGACGTGCTGGAGGCGGTCGGCGAGCTGCACCCGGACCGGGCGGTGGCCAAGGAGGCCCGCAAGGCGGCCTTCAAGGCGCGCTCGCAGGGCTGACCCGCTGACCGGACCCCGAGGGGGGCTTGCTCGGCCGGGCTCAGTGGGGCAGGTCGAGCGAGCCGTCCTCGGTGAAGGGGAAGAACGGGTTGTGGGCCAGCTCCCAGAGGTGGCCGTCCGGGTCCTCGAAGTAGCCGGAGTAGCCGCCCCAGCCGGTCGGCGCCGGCGGCTTGACCACCACGGCGCCGGCCGCCACCGCCGTCTCCAGCGCGGCGTCGACCAGGGCCGGGGACTCCAGGTTCACGGCGAGGGTGACGCCGCGGAAGGCCGGTTCGCCCGCGGACGGCACGCCCGCGTCGGCGGCCAGCTCGTCGTGCGGGTAGAGGCCGAGCACCGAGTCGGCGGTGCGGAACCAGACGATCTCCGGGCTGGAGGCGGCGGAGCGGTGCCAGCCGAGCGCCTCGTAGAAGCGGGTGCTGCGGTCGAGGTCGCTCACACCGAGGGTGACGATGCTGAGCCGGGCCGGGAACTCCGTGGTTGTTGTCATGCCGCCAGCGTAGGGAGGGGCACCGACAGCGGCGCCCCGGACGGGGCCGTCCGGCGGGACCGGCCGGGGGTGAGGTAACCGAGCGGTGGACAACGGGCCTGATGACCCGGCAGTTCGGGCCACGTATCGTTGCCGGGGTCGACGGCACGGCGGGACGGCGAGGGCAGGGGGTGCGGCGCGGGATGACGCGGGCGAGCGGAGGCGGTCGGGACGGCCGGTACGGGGACGGTGCGGGCACGGTGGACCCGTACGGCCGCCCGGGGGACTGTCCGGACGAGTGCCGGGTCGGTGACCTGGAGGAGTACCTCGCCGCCCAGGAGGACCTCGCCCGCCGCACCCTCGCCGCGGCCGACTTCCCGCTGTACGGCGTCACGGCCGCGCCGGGGCCGGGCGGCGCCGCGCTGGTCGCGTTCGGCGCGGGCGGCGGGGCGGGCGGCGGCGGGGCGGGCGCGGGCCTGTTCAGCGTCGCCGGGCTGCACGGCGCGGTGGGGCTGCACGGCACGGCAGGCTTGCACGGAACCAAAAAACGGGCGGCGCCCGGCGGCCCGGCGTTCGGCGTCCCGGAGCTCCAAGGCCTGGCGTTCGCGCCCGGCTGGGTCGAGGTCGGCTCCGGCGACTGGACCTCGCCGGCCGGCCCGTACGTCACCGTGCGCACGCACCGGCCCGGCGCCGACCGGTACGAGCCGCTGCCCGAGCTGGAGGACGTGGTCGAGGACGAGCGAGACCGGGTCTACGAGCAGCTCGGCGTGGACGAGGGCGACACCCCCGGCCGGGTCCGGGCGCTGCGCGAGTGGATCACCGTCGACGGCCGCGCGCACGCCGTCGAGGTGCACGAGGACCGACGCGGCCTCTGGTCCGGCGCGGCGCTGCCCGGCTGCTGCCCGATCAGCGGCGCCGAGCCGGTCTGGGCGGGCCGCTTCCGGGTGGACGGGCTGACCGTCACGGTCTGCGGGCGCGGCGTACCGCCGGGCTGCGTCGACCTGGCCCGGATCGGGGACCACGAGGGCTACCTGCGCGGCCGCACCGCGCTGCTGCGCGAGCTGGCCGTCCGGCGCGGCCGGTGCCTGCCGGTGGAGCGGCGCGAGCTGCCCCCGGTCACCGGGCTGGAGACGCACCGGGCGGTGATCGCGCACGGCATCACCGAGGCCGCCGCGGTCGAGGCCAGGCTGCGCTCCGGACGGCCGCCCCGGCCGCTGCGGGGGGCGCGCGCGGAGGCGGGCGCGCTGCGCTGGGAGGCGGCGGTGCGCCAGCAGATGCGGCTCGCCTCGGAGACCAGGGCGGAGGCGGTCGAGGCGGTGACCGCGATGGTCGAGCAGCTCGGGCGGCTCTCCCAGCTGACCCACTGGGTGGTGGGGACGGCGGAGGGCGACGCCGCGGTGGAGGAGTCGATCCGGTACTCGGTGTTCGCCAGCGAGGTGGCGAGCCTGCCGGCGCAGCGGGCCTGGCAGCAGGTGCGGCGCGGGGAGCGCGAGGAGCACGGGATGGGCGAGCAGCTGTGGCTGGCGGCCTGGGAGCAGTGGCGGACGGCGCGGGCCGGACGCTGAGCCGGCGGTCAGCTGGCCCCCGCCCGATGCTGAACGGCGGCCCTCCCGGGGGCCGAACGGAGGGTGACGGAGCCGGGTCCGGCGGTGTGACCTGTGGGGACATGGCAAAAGCTGAGTCATGGGTTCGAATACGGTCGGCAAATGGCCGCCCTGACGAGGCATCCGCTTTACCGGTTGTTCACCGGATGGGCGGAGTCTGCTGGGCGTCGACGACCCTTCTCTCGACACCTCGTACGCCACGCACCGGGCCCGCCCGGTCGGCGACCCACCCTTCAGGAGTGACTGCCATGTCGCTGTCCCGCCGGGACTTCGTCAACCGTTCGACCCTCGTCGGGGCCGGCGTTCTGATCGCCGGCAGCGCGGAGGCCCTGGCCACCGCCCCGGGTGCGATCGCCGCGCCGGCCGGTGGCGAGGCGCCGGTCGCCGAGGCCGCCGAGGCCGAGCGGGTCGCCGTCGGCTACGGCCCGCTGGTCGGTGACGCGGAGGGTCTGCTCGCCCTGCCCAAGGGCTTCAAGTACAAGGTCGTCAACCGCGCCGGCGTCACCAAGCTGCGCACCGGCGAGTTCACCCCGAGCAACCACGACGGCACCTCGGCCTTCGAGGACGAGCGCGGCGGCAACCTGCTGGTCACCAACCACGAGCTGCGCGGCGCGCGCGCCGACTGGCCCCACCCGGTCCCGCTGACCGAGGGCCACGTCTACGACCCGGGCGCGGCCGGCGGCTGCACCATCGTGCACGCCAAGGCCAACGGCACCGTCGAGCAGTGGGTCGGCATCGCCGGCACCTCCACCAACTGCGCCGGTGGCGTCACCCCGTGGGGCACCTGGCTCTCCGGTGAGGAGACCGAGGACAGGGCCGGCCAGAACGGCATGACCAAGGACCACGGCTACATCTTCGAGGTCGACCCGTTCGACGACGAGTACAACGAGAACCCGCAGCCGGTGAAGGCCTTCGGCCGGTACGCGCACGAGGCCGTCGTCGTCGACCAGAAGCGCGGCCACGTCTTCCTGACCGAGGACGCCGGCAACCCGAACGGCCTGCTCTACCGCTGGACCCCGCCGGCCGGCTTCAAGCACGGCCGCTACCAGCTGCGCAAGCTGGCCGCCGACGCCGGTGTGCTGGAGGCCTTCAAGGTCTTCGACGCCCAGGGCAAGTTCATCGACGACCTGTCCCGCGCCACCAAGGTCGGCACCACCTACGGCGTGGACTGGGTCAAGGTCCAGGACCGCGACGCGAAGACCGTCTCCGTCCGCAAGCAGTTCAAGGACGGCGAGGTCACCCGCGCCCGCAAGCTCGAGGGCATGTGGTGGGGCGACGGCGGCTTCTACTTCGTCTCCAGCTTCGCCCGCTCGGAGAGCCCGCTGCAGCACGACGGCCAGGTCTGGTTCTACAGCCCGGTCCGCCGCACCGTCACCCTGAAGGTCCTGCTGGGCGTCAACACCGACGTCTGGGGCGACCACGACAACTTCGACGGCCCGGACAACATCACCGTCTCGCCCTACGGCGGCATCGTGATCGCCGAGGACGGCGAGGGCGTCTCGCACCTGTTCGGCGCCACCGAGGACGGCCTGACTTACCCGATCGCCCGCAACGAGCTGAACATCGGCACCGCCGAGAAGCCCGAGTTCAGCGAGTTCACCGGCGTCACCTTCTCGGACGACGGCAAGACCCTCTTCGCCAACATCCAGACCCCGGGCATCCAGCTGGCCATCACCGGCCCGTGGCACCGCCTGAACGAGCACAAGCGCGGCCAGGGCTACGGCCAGTGAGCTGAACTCGACTGAGCACGGCTGAACGCAGCTGATCGGGGCCCGCTTCGGCGGGCCCCTTTCGCGTGCCCCGCCTGCCCCGCGCAGGCCGTCAGGAGTCGGCCGGCAGCCGCAACTGCAGCATCGCCAGCAGCCGCTGCTGCGGCTGGGCGAGGTCGATGCCGGTGAGCTGCTCGGCCCGGCGGACCCGGTAGCGCAGGGTGTTGGGGTGGATGTGCAGGGCGTCCGCCGCCACCCGGACCTCGCCGAGCGCGTCCAGCCAGGCCAGCACCGACTCGGCGAGCCGGGTGCCGTGCCGCCGGTCGTACGCGGTGAGCGCGGTGAGCCGCGGGTCGCGCAGGCCGCCGCGCTCCTGGAGCAGCGCCAGCACCTCGCTGACCAGCACCTCCGCCTGGACGTCGATCAGCGCCGCGACCTCCAGGTCGACCCCGCCGCGGCCCATCGCGTCCAGGATCCGGTCCGCCTGGGCGCGCGAGTCGGGGACCCGCACCAGGCCGTCCACCGTCGAGCCGATCGCCGCGCGCAGCGGGACGCCCAGGTGGTCCCGGGCCGCCGCGACCACCTCGTGCGCCCAGCCGCGTACGGTCGCCAGCGGCAGGTTGGCGGGCAGCTCGGGCAGCAGCACGTACACCCGGGACTCGATCGGCGCGAGCAGCGCGGCGCGGTGCCGGGCCGCCGTGTGCACCGAGATGAGGCCGGTCACCTCGGCCCGGTTGAGCTGCTCGGTGGTGCCCGCGCTGTACGCCAGCACGGTGGCCGGGCGGCGTACGTCGAGCCCGAGGTGGGTGGCGAGCGACTGCGGGCCGGTGGAGCCCTCCAGCAGACCGGTGAGCAGGGTCTGGGTGAGCCGGACGTCCGCGGACAGCTCCCGGCGGCGGCGGACCAGCTGGGCCGCCGCGACCCGGGCCGCGCCGACCAGCGCCTGCTCGGCCAGCGGCGCGAGCGGCCGGGCGCCCTCCTGCACCCAGATGGTGCCGAGCGGCTGCGCGCCGGTCCTGATGCCGATCGCCAGCCGGCGGCGCAGGCCTAGCTCCGGGTGCGGGTCGACCGCGATGACGGTGTCCGTGCTGCGCAGGTGCTGGAAGACGCCCCACTCGCGGAGCTTGGAGAGGTACGGCTCGGGGCCCTGCCAGCCGAGGATGGAGAGCCGGCGCAGATCGTCGACCTCGTCGGAGTCGGAGGAGCGGGAGTAGGCGAGCACCCGGCTGGAGGTGTCCTCGATCGAGACGATGCCGTTGGTGAGGACGGCGACGGTCTGGGCGAGCGAGAACAGGTCGCCGGCGTTGTGCTCGGGGGCGCCGGGCGCGTCCGGGGCGTCCGGTCCGGCGATGATCGCGCGGGCCAGCGAGTCGAGGTGTTCCCAGCGGGTCTCCCGGCGCACCGAGAGCAGGGCCACGCCCGCCTCGGTGGCCGCCTCGCGCAGCGCGTCGGCCTGGCCGGGGGCGTCCAGTTTGACGGCGACCGCGGCGGCGCCGGCCCGGCCGGCCGCGCGCAGTGCCGGGAGCGCGGCCCGGCCGCGGGCGCCGATGGCGAGCACGAGTTCGCCGGCGGCGGCGGTGGGCGGGTCCTCGGGGTCGAGGATGGCGACGTCGCGGACCGGGACGTCGAGGCCGTGCGGGGCGGTCTGGAGCTCGACGAGCGGCTCGCCCAGGGACATCAGCAGCTGCCGGAGCGGGAGGCCGGGGGTGGTCATCGGGCCTCCTCGGGGCGTTCGACGGGTGGCCGGAGGACGGTCGGCGGGGGTGCGCTGGTGGTCGAAGGGCGGCTTTCGTCCGAATCCCTCGTCCACCCGGACAACGCCGTCCGGATGATTTTAGCCGCTCGGCCAATCAAGCGACCCCCGGTGCAGGAATAGCGTTCGTCATGTGGCCGTCGTGCGACCCGCGTCGGCATCCCCCGCAAGAATCGAAGGAGAGCTGCGCTCATGGATGCTGTGACCCAGGTCCCCGCGCCGGTGAACGAGCCGGTCCGCAGCTACGCCCCGGGCAGCCCGGAACGGGCCCGCCTCGAGGCCAAGCTGAAGGAGCTGGGCGGCCAGGAGCCGGTCCAGCTGACCATGACGATCAACGGTGAGCGCCGGATGGGCGGCGGCACCGAGTTCCACGTCGTCCAGCCGCACAACCACGCGGCGAGGCTCGGCACCCTGCGCAACGCCACCCAGGCGGACGCGCAGGAGGCCATCGACACTGCCCTGGCCGCGGCCCCGGCCTGGCAGGCGCTCTCCTTCGACTCCCGCGCCGCGATCTTCCTGCGCGCCGCCGACCTGCTGGCCGGTCCCTGGCGCGAGACCCTGGCCGCCGCCACCATGCTCGGCCAGTCCAAGACCGCGCAGCAGGCCGAGATCGACACCCCCTGCGAGCTGGTCGACTTCCTGCGCTTCAACGTGCACTTCGCCCGCCAGATCATGGCCGAGCAGCCGATCTCCTCGGACGGCGTGTGGAACCGCAGCGACCACCGCCCGCTGGAGGGCTTCGTCTACGCGATCACCCCGTTCAACTTCACCGCCATCGCCGGCAACCTGCCGACCGCCCCGGCGCTGATGGGCAACGTGGTGCTCTGGAAGCCCTCGCCGACCCAGCAGTTCTCCGCGCACCTGCTGATGCAGCTGCTGGAGGCGGCCGGCCTGCCCAAGGGCGTCATCAACATGGTGACCGGCGACGGCCTGGACGTCTCCGCCGTCGCGCTGAAGCACCCCGCGCTGGCCGGCATCCACTTCACCGGCTCCACCGCCACCTTCCAGCACCTGTGGCGTTCCGTGGGCGAGAACATCGCCAACTACCGCACCTACCCGCGGATCGTCGGCGAGACCGGCGGCAAGGACTTCCTGGTCGCCCACCCGTCCGCCGACAAGGCCGTCCTGAAGACCGCGATGACCCGCGGCGCCTTCGAGTTCCAGGGCCAGAAGTGTTCGGCGCTCTCGCGCGCCTACGTCCCGGCGTCGCTGTGGGCGTCGCTGAAGGACGAGTTCCGCGACGAGGTCGACGGCCTGACCATGGGCGACGTCACCGACCTGTCGAACTTCATGTCCGCCGTCATCGACGACCGCGCCTTCGCCAAGAACAAGGCCGCGATCGACCGCGCCCAGGCCGACCCGCGGGTCGAGGTGCTGGCCGGCGGCACGTACGACGACAGCGTGGGCTACTTCGTCCGGCCGACCGTGCTGGTCTGCGAGGACCCCGCGAGCGAGTACTTCCGCGACGAGTACTTCGGCCCGATCCTCGCCGTGCACGTCTACGAGGACGACAAGTACGACGAGATGCTGACCCAGATGGAGTCGGTGTCGGCGTACGGCCTGACCGGCGCGATCATCGCCCAGGACCGCGAGGCCGTCCAGCACGCGATGCTCAAGCTGCGCAACGCGGCCGGCAACTTCTACATCAACGACAAGCCGACCGGCGCGGTCGTCGGCCAGCAGCCGTTCGGCGGCGCCCGCGCCTCGGGCACCAACGACAAGGCCGGCGCCAAGCAGAACCTGACCCGCTGGACGTCGACCCGCTCGGTCAAGGAGACCTTCGTCCCGCCGACGGACTACCGCTACCCGCACATGGGCTGAGTGCCCCCCGGCGGCGGACCTACCCCGGTCCGCCGCCCGCCTTTTCTGCCACCCTTAGAAGCACCAGCTCCAGGAGTCACGATGCTCCGTTCCGCCCTCCTCGCGGCCTCCCGCTCCCCGCAGGTCCGCACCGTCGTCGAGAAGTTCCCGCCGACCCACGCGATAGTCGAGCGCTTCGTCGCCGGCGAGGCCCTCGACGACGCCGTCACCGCCTGCGACGACCTGGTGGCCACCGGCCGCAAGGTCACCCTGGACCACCTCGGCGAGGACACCCAGGACGCCGCCCAGGCCGCCGGCACCGCCGAGGCCTACGAGCACCTGCTCACAGCACTCAAGGAGACCGGTCTGGCCGCCGGCGCCGAGGTCTCGGTCAAGCTCTCGGCCGTCGGCCAGTTCCTCCCGGTGGACGGCGAGAAGATCGCCCTGGAGAACGCCCGCCGCATCTGCGCGGCCGCCGCCGACGCCGGCACCACGGTGACCCTCGACATGGAGGACCACACCACCACCGACTCCACCCTCGCCATCGCGCGCGAGCTGCGGGCCGACTTCCCCTGGCTGGGCGTCGTCCTCCAGGCCTACCTGCGCCGCACCGAGGCTGACTGCCGCGAGTTCGCCGGCGCCGGCTCGCGGGTGCGCCTGTGCAAGGGCGCCTACAAGGAGCCCGAGTCGGTCGCCTTCCAGGGCAAGCACGAGGTCGACCTCGCGTACGTCCGCGCGCTCAAGGTCCTGATGGCCGGCGAGGGCTACCCGATGATCGCCTCGCACGACCCCAACATGATCAAGATCGCCGGCCAGCTGGCCCAGTGGAACGGCCGCAAGCGGGACTCCTTCGAGTACCAGATGCTCTTCGGCATCCGCCCCGAGGAGCAGCTGCGCCTCGCCGGCGAGGGCAACACCATGCGCGTGTACCTCCCGTACGGGCAGGAGTGGTACGGCTACTTCATGCGCCGCCTCGCCGAGCGCCCGGCCAACCTCACCTTCTTCCTCCGCGCCATGGCCACCCGCGGCTGACCCCCGCGGCGACCGACCGGCCCGTGTCCCCCTTCCGCGATGGGGGGACACGGGCCGTCGCGCGTGTGGACCTAGAGGAAGTCCTTGGTGTCCAGCTCGAATTCGAACGGGGCGGGGAGGGTGAGGGGCTCACCGAAGGCGGCCAGGTGCACCTTGGTGTACTCCTCGCGATGCGGTTTGCCGAAGAGGCTGACCTGCGACTTCTCGCGGTCGATGAGGAGGTAGAGCGGGATCCCCGCGCGGGCGTAGCAGTGGCGCTTGATGATCCGGTCCTGGTCGGGCTTGCTGGAGGTCACCTCGGCAACCATGGCCACGCCGTCCGGTTCCATCCAGGACGGGGCGCCGCGGAAGAGGCGGAGCTCCTTGGGGGCGAAGGTCGCGTCGGGGATGACGTGGTTCTTCGGGCAGAGGCCCCCGCTGACCAGGCGAAGGCCTTTGGCGCCCGATACCTGCATGTGGACCTTGGACTTCGCCTTCACCTGGTCGATCAGCAGGTCGATGTAGTCCTCGTGATCGCCGTCCGGGGGTGGTGCCACGATGATCTCTCCCTCGATGAGCTCGGCCCGGAAGCCTTCGGGGGAGTGCAGGCTCAGGAAGCTCTCCAGCAGGATGTCCTCCTGCGACGGCGAGTCCGAGATCGGTTTCTCATGCGCCACAGCACTCATGATGCCCCTCCTCCTTCTGCGCGTCACGCTAGGAGCGGGCTGCGCAGGGTTATGCCGCACGCGGTGGTTTTTCACCCGATCGTGTGGGGGTGCAGCTTCCGGCAGCACCTGCGGCGGGTCGGCGGGGTGATCGAGGAGTAGCTCAGAGGGCCAGGTGCATGATGTGCAGGCCGACGTAGCCGTGGACGGGGTGGTGGAAGGCCTCCGGGACGGTGCCGATGATGGTGAAGCCGAGGGACTCGTAGAGCTTCACGGCGTGCTCGTTGGAGGCCGCGACGGCGTTGAACTGGATGGCGCGGTAGCCGGCTCGGCGGGCCCAGGCGATGCTGTCCTCGACGAGGGCCCGGCCGATGCCGTGGCCGCCGTGGGCCGGGTCCACCATGTAGCTGGCGCCGGCGACGTGTGCGCCGTTGCCCAGCTGGTTGCGGTTCATCTTGGCGGTGCCGAGGACGGTGCCGGTGGTCTCGTCGACGGCGACCACGGTGCGGTGCGGTGCGGGAAGCAGCCACCACTCCCGGCCCTGCTCGAAGTCGAGGTCGAGCGGGTAGGTGAAGGTCTCGCCGGCGGCGACGATGGTGTGGAAGAACGGCCAGACGGCGGGCCAGTCCTCGGTGGTGGCTTCCCTGATCAGCATCCGGACATGATGCGCGGCGGGCGGCGGGAGGTCCAGTCGTTTTCTCCCGCCGCCCGACCCGCCGCCCGACCGGTCGTCAGAGCATCGAGGCGGCAGGCTTGACCATGGCGCGGGCGGTCTTGGCGTCGACGTACTCGCCGATCGCGGTCATCACCCACTCGCCCGAGTACTGGCGGACCAGCTTGCACATCACCACGCCGGTGTGCGCCTCGGACTGGGTGAGGTCGAAGCGGACCAGCTCCTGGTTGGTGGCGGCGTCGACCAGCCGGCAGTAGGCGTTCTTGACCTCGGTGAACTTCTGGCCGGAGAAGGAGTTCACCACGAAGACCAGGCCGCAGACCTCCGGTGGCAGGCCGTTGAGGTGGACGGTGATCGACTCGTCGTCGCCGCCGCCCTCGCCGGTCAGGTTGTCGCCGGAGTGGGCGATCGCGCCGTTGAAGATGCCCAGCTTCATGAACCAGGCGGTGTCCAGCTTCTCGCGCTTGGCGTCGAAGGCGAGGCAGGAGGCGTCGAGGTCGATGTTGCGGCCGCGGCCGGCGGGCTCCCAGCCGAGGCCCATCCGGATCGAGGAGAGGAAGGGCTTGCCGTTCTTCTCCAGGGAGACCGAGCCGCCCTTGGTGAGGCTGACCCGGCCCTTGTCCAGGGTGACCTTGGTGAGGGACGGCGCGGACGCGGCGGGCGGGGCCGGCGGCATCGGCGGGGCGGAGGCCATGGCGAGCCGGGGGTCGGCGGGGGCGGCGGCCGGCGGCGGGGTCGGCGCGGCGGGCGGCGGGGCGGCGGCCGGGGGCGCGACGGCGGGCGCCGGGGTCGGGGTGGGAGTCGGGGTCGGCTGGTCGTCGACCGAGACGCCGAAGTCGGTGGCGATGCCGGCCAGGCCGTTGTCGTAGCCCTGGCCGACCGCGCGGACCTTCCAGGCGCCGTTGCGCTGGTAGACCTCGACCACGATCAGCGCGGTCTCCCGGCCGAGCGGCGGCGGGGTGAAGGTGACCAGCACCTCGCCGGAGGCGGCGTCCCGGACGGTCGCGGTCGGCTCGATGCCCGCGAAGGTGGCACCGGCCTCGTCGGGGCTGGCGGTCACCACGATCTTGGTGATCCCCGCCGGGACGGCGGCGGTGTCGACGATGATGGCGTCCGGGGCGCCCGGACCGGCCGGACGGTGCGTCACGCCCGGGCCGTTGGGGGCGTTGTAGAAGACGAAGTCGTCGTCCGAACGGACCTTTCCGGCATCGGTCAGCAGCAGGCCCGAGACATCCAGCGCCTTGGGTGCGGTGACCTCGACGGTCACCCGCGCGGCGGTCAACGGGGCGTTGCCGCCTTGGGTCAGGACCGTGGACACGAACTCCTCCTGGGATGCGGTGGTACGGGGCCGGCCCCGGCGGTGGGGCGGCTGTGCCGACTGGCGACCACAGTAACGAACGAGCCTGGCCGGATGAGCCCGATCGGGCCGCTGACCTGTCGGGTTGTCGGACCGGGCGGGCCGACGGGGACCGCGGTGGTCAGCGGGCCGGGACGGTCGCGCGGGGGGCCGGTGCCGTGGGGCCGGTACCGGTCGGCGGTGCGAAGCCGCCGAAGCCGCCGAGGGCGGCGACGGCGCGCGGCCGGTCGATGCCGAAGGCGCTGGCGTTCCAGGACTCGGCTGTGCGGGAGTCGGCGCTGCGGGGCTCGGCGTTGCGCGGCCGGGACGGTCCCTGGGCGGTCGGCCGGGCGGCGGGGGGCCGGGTGCCGCGCACCGCGAAGGTGTACTGGCCCGGGCGGACGTCCGTACCGGGCGCGGTGGTGAAGCGGTACACCGCCGCGCCGCGTTCGTGCTGGGTGGTGACCACGACGCCGGCGAGGTCCGTCCAGACGGTGCCGGTGCCGGGGGCCACCGCGCCCGGGGCCAGGCGGAACTCGGCCTGGAGGGCGGTGAGCGGTTCGGTGACGGTCAGCGCGAGCAGGTGGCGGGTCCCGTCGCGGCCGAGCGACTGGACCAGGGCCGCGCCGGTGAGCGCCTGGTCGACGGTGTCGGTCGGGGTGCCCAGGGTCTCGCCGGTCCACTCGCGCGGGGGCGGCGCGGGGGTTCCCGGAGCTGGGGTCCCCGGAGCCGGGATGAGCGGGCGGGGCGCGGTCGGTGACGGGGAGGGGCCGGGGGTGGTCGGGGCCTGGGCGGTGGGCGTCGGCTCCTCGGTGGGCCGCCCGCCCGCCGGGGTGCCCGCGCCGGTACCGCCGGGGTACTGCCCGGCCGGCTCCCCGGTCACGCCGTGCCGGGCCGGCGCTCCCTCGGCCAGCGGCGCGCCGGACGGGGCGCCGGACGCGCCGGCGCGGGGTGCGGCCGGGGTGGAGGGGTGCGCGCCGGGGGTGCCCTCGGGGGCCCGGGGGCCGACGGTCGGGGCGGCCGGGTGACGGCCCGCGCTCGGTCCGGTGCCCTCCCGCTCGGCCGTGGTGCCGGAGACGGTGCCGGCCGCGGGCCCGGAGGTGGCGCCGGAGGCGGTGTCAGGGTCCTTGGCCGGGCTGGGCGGCGGGGCGCTGGAGCCGACCCGGGCGACCCCGGCGCGGCGGCCCACGCCCTGCTGCTCGTTCAGCAGGAAGGTGGTGGCGATGCTGATGCCCACGACGGTGGACATCGCCATCGCGGCGCCGGAGAACCGCAGGGTGGGCAGCCGCAGTCGGCCGCCGAACGGTCCGGGCCGGCCGTGTCGGCCGTGCCGTGTGCGGTGCCGGTCGTGCGCGTACGCCGCGTCCTGCCCGGTGTCCTCGGACGGACCCACCGGACCCCCTCCCTCCCCTGAACTCGCCGTTGCGGTCGTCGCATTCTCCCACGTACCGACGGCGGTGCCGGTGCCACCGGACCGGGCGGACGGCCGCCGGCCCTCCCGGCGCGGCCGGTCCGATCGGGTCCGATCGGGGAGCGTCGTCCGGGGGTTCGTCCGGGCACGGCCCGGGTGTCCTCCCGGGGCCGTGCGTGCGGAGTCCGCCGGGTGCGCGCGCGGGCGCGCGCCGGCAGGGGGACGAGCCTAGCAGCGGGTGCCCGGGCGGGGGCCAGTGCGCGGACCGAATTGATCGAATCCGTGGACAACCCTTTTACCGAAGGGGAGTTGACGGTCCGTTCGGCGGTCGGGGTAAGGGACCCCGGGACGGTGCGGGGATTATTGCAACCCCCTTGCAACCCTTGCCCGGCCGTCGCGCGGTGGCGCAGGCTGAGTGGCATTCCACGCCGTCCCGGAGAGACCGTCATGCCGCCCGACCCGCTGCCAGCACCCTCCAGTGCCCCCCTCGCCGCTACCCCCACGGGCGGCGATGAGGCAGGCTCCACCGCCGCTCCGGCGGCGGTGGAGGAGGTGCTGTCCATGCGGATCTCGTTGGGCGAGGAAGTGCTCGGAGAGGTCCGTACGCGGTTCCGGTTCGACGCCGCGCGCCCCTACGAGGTGCTGCTGACGTTCCACCTCGGGCGGCCGGACGAGGCCGACTGGGTGTTCTCGCGTGACCTGCTGCGCGACGGCCTCCGCTCGTTGAGCGGTCAGGGCGACGTCAAGCTGTGGCCGGCCTACTGCCCGTGCCACGGCTCGACGTTGCACCTGGCGCTCGAATCGCCGCACGGCAGCGCCCTGCTGGAGGTCTCCAAGCCGAGGGTCCGGGCCTGGCTGGAGCGGACGTACGCGCTGGTCTCGGAGGAGGCGGAGCAGGCCCACGGGCCGACCGACGCCGAGCTGTCCGAGCTGCTGGCCGGCGGCGGCTGAACCCGGGGCAGGTCCTAGGCCGGCGCCAGCGGGACGCGGCCCGGCAGTGGTCCCGGGCCCGGCAGCGGCCCGGGCAGCCGGACGGTGCCGGCGGCGAGCCCCGCGCGGAGCCTGCGCACGGCCGGACCCGAGGAGGACGGCAGCAGGTCGTACGGGTCCTCCGGACCGGCCACGGTGACCAGCACCGATTCGGCGAAGCGGTACGGCCGGTGGGCCAGCAGGCCGCCCAGGTGGCGGCGGAGCCGGGAGAGTTCGGCCCGCACCGTCACCGTCCGGGCCGGGTCCCCGAACAGCGCGTCGGCCAACTGCGCCGCGCTGAGCCCGTTCCGCTCGGTGGCGAGCAGCAGCAGCAGTTCGGCGTGGCGTGGGCTGAGCGCGTGCGACCAGCTGCCGGCCGCGCCGTGCACCGAGAGCGCGGGGCTGCCCGCGCGGCGCAGGTCGAGCCGGAGCCGGGCGCCCTCGGCCTGCTCGGCGAGCGGACCGTGGCCGGCCGGGTCGGGGCCCTCCGGGGTGTCGGAGGGGGCCGGCGCGGTGTCCTGGGGCAGGACGGGGCGGATCAGCCAGCCGTCGGCGAGCGGCTCGATCACGCACTCGCCCAGGCTGGGCAGCCAGTGCACGGCGGTCGGGCCCCAGCCCTCGGCGGGCAGCCGCAGCCGGGCGGGTGGCGGCAGGCCCGCGGCGGCGGCCGTCCAGCCGGCCGCGTCGACGACCAGGGCGGGACCGTTCACCCGGGCCAGCATCGGGGCGGCGAGGGTGCGCAGGTGGTGCAGCGATTCGAGCCGGCGGGCGCGCAGCTCGGTCTCGGCGAGCCGGGCGGCGGTGGCGGTCAGCTGGAGCAGGTAGGGGCGGACGGAGTGGGCCGGGCCGCTGAGGTTGATCGCGCCGATCAGCCGGCCGGTGCCGGGGTCGTGTACGGGGGCGGCGACGCAGGTCCAGGAGTGGTGGCTGCGCAGGTAGTGCTCGGCGGAGTGGACCTGCATCGGGCGCTGGGTGCGCAGCGCGGCGGCTATGCCGTTGGTGCCGACGCTCTCCTCGATCCAGCGGGCGCCGGTCAGGAAGCCGATCCGGTCGGCGCTGCGGCGCAGGCCGCGCTCGCCCTCCTGCCAGAGGATGTGGCCGTCGGCGTCGGTGATGGCGAGGATGAGCGGGGGCTGGCCGGGCGGTTCGAGCAGGGTGTCGCGCAGGACGGGGAGCAGCGGGTCGAGGCCGCTGACGCGGCGGCGGCGTTCGATCTCGGCGGGGCCGAGGTGGACGGCGGCGGCGCCGGCGTCGGGGTCGAGGCCGAGGCGGCGCAGGCGCTCCCAGGAGTCGCCGATCTCGGGGCGGGGCTGGAAGAGGGCGGGGTCGTCGGGGGCGGCGGTGTCCCGGGTGGCGCTGCGGGCGGCGGCCTCGGCGAGGGCGCGCTCGTGGACCTTGGCCAGTTCGGCCGCGGTCTGCGGAGGACGACGTTCGGGTCGTCGGGTCTGCCGTCCTGGCTGCCGCACTCGGTTCGCTCCTCGCCGCCGTTCGAGGGCGCGTCGGGGTCGACGCGCTGACGAAAGCGTACGGGCGCCACCCGTTCCTGGGGACGGGGTCTGCCAACTCGGAATACCGGACGGTATCAGAATGCACATGCCAACGAGTCGGAGTGTTCGATCGGGGGCGGGGAGGGGTGGCGGACGGGGCGGGGAGCGGTGGGCGGACGCCCAGTTCCGGGACGGTCGGGACGCGGGAGGGCAACCGGGCGCGCCGGGTCTTCGGGGGGGCACACTCGGCGCACGGGTGCGCACGAGGGGCGCATGTCCACATGCTGGACGCGGCGGTGGGCGTCGGACGGGTGGCGGCCCGGCTTGACCGCATCCGGTATCGGCCGTTATCCCTGGCTGACCGCCGGTCTGGTAGTAGTTGTCTCCATGCTCCCGACTGTTTGTGAACTGTTCCGCGCCCGTCGGCCCGAAGGTGGTGGCCGGTGACGGCCGCGCTCCCCGTCGCGGCGACCTCGATTGCGGCGCCCCCGGTTGCGGCGCCCCCGGTTGCGGCGCCCCTGCCGGGGTCGGTCCGCGGGCTGGCGGCGTACGACGGCAGCGGCATCGACGGCGGCCTCTACAGCCGGGTGGTCGGCTGGGCGGACGCCGCGCCGCACTGGTTCAACCGGCTGGTCGAGGTCTGGTCGCTGCTCGGCCTCGGCCTCTTCGCGCTGCTGATGCTCGCCGCCTGGTGGCGGGCGCGCGGCGCCGGTCCGGCGGTGATGGCCAGGGTGCTGGCCTCGCCGCTGGTCGTGCTGGTCGCCTACGCGGTCAACTCCGGATTCAAGGGGCTGGTGGAGGAGGTCCGGCCGTGCGCGCAGCTGCGGATCCGGGACACCCTGGAGGCCTGCCCGGGGGCCGGTGACTGGTCCTTCCCGAGCAACCACACCGTGATCGCCTTCTCGGCGGCCACCGCGCTCCTCCTCGCCGACCGGCGGATCGGCGCGGTCGCCCTGGTGGCCGCCGCGCTGATGGGCGCCTCCCGGGTCTGGGTCGGGGTGCACTACCCGCACGACGTGCTGGTCGGCGCGGTGGTCGGCGTCCTGGTCGCGGTGCCGCTCGCGCTCGCGGCCGGGCGGGCCGGGCCGCTGGTGGCGCACGGTCGCGGCGGTGCGCTGCGGCCAGTGCTCGGCACGGGTGCCGCGGCGGCGGTGGCGGACGCCCGCCGGCCGGTCGGCGTCCGGCGGGACTGAGCGGGCGGAGGGAGCAGCCGGGGGCCGCGAGCGCGCGCCAGGTTGGCTGTACAACTTTTCGGGCGGTTCATCTGCGGGCCGCCGCTCGGACTCCCCTCGGTCACCTGGCGGCACCAGCCTGGCCGCATGAGAGTCATCGTCGTAGGAGCGGGCGTGCTGGGCACCATGCACGCCTGGCAGGCCGTCGAGCGCGGCCACGAGGTCGTCCACCTGGAGCGCGAGGCGGAGGCCCGTGGCGCCTCGGTGCGCAACTTCGGTCTGGTCTGGGTCAGCGGCCGGGCGCGGGGCGAGGAGTTGGACACCGCGCTCCGGGCCCGCGAGCTGTGGGAGCGGATCGGCGGACGCGTCCCCGACCTCGGCTTCCGGGCCAACGGCTCGCTCACCGCGATCCGCACCGAGGCCGAACTCGCCGTCGCCGAACAGGCGTTGACCCTGCCCGACGCCGCCGCGCGCGGCTACCGGCTGCTCGGCCCGGAGCAGACCCGGGCCGCCAACCCCGCCCTGCGCGGCAAGCTGCTCGGCGCCCTGTGGTGCGAGCGGGACGCCGTCGTCGAGCCGCGCACCGCCCAGCCCGCGCTGCGCGCCGCGCTGACCGCCACCGGCCGGTACACCTTCCTGCCGGGGCGCGAGGTCCGCGACGTCGTCGGCGAGCACGCCGTCCGCGACGACCACGGCGACGTCCACACCGGCGACCTGGTGATCCTCTGCACCGGCGCCTGGCTGGGCGGCCTGGTCCGCGAACTCGCGCCCGCGCTCCCGGTCCGCCGGGTGCGGCTGCAGATGATGCAGACCGACCCGCTGGACGAGCCGCTGACCACCTCGGTCGCCGACGGCGACTCCTTCCGCTACTACCCGGCCTTCGCGGGCGGCGCTCTCGACCACCTCCGCGAGGTCCAGCCGCAGCCGCCGGTCGCCGCCGAGCACAAGATGCAGCTGCTGATGGTCCAGCGCCGGGACGGCGGTCTGACCATCGGCGACACCCACGAGTACGACCAGCCCTTCGGCTTCGACGTGGTCGAGGACCCGTACGACCACCTGGTGGGCGTGGCCGAGGAGCTGCTCGGCCGCCCGCTGCCCCGGGTCCGCCGCCGCTGGGCCGGCGTCTACGCGCAGTGCGTCGACACCACCCGGGTCGTCCACCGCGAGCGCGTCCGCGACGGCGTCTGGCTGGTCACCGGCCCCGGCGGCCGGGGCATGACCTGCTCGCCCGCGATCGCCGAGACCACCGCCGAACTCGCCAACCTGTGAGGAACACCGACATGACCTTCGACATCCGCCTGGTCGTCCTGGACATGGCCGGCACCACCGTGGCCGACGACGGCCTGGTCGAGCGGGCCTTCGGGTCCGCCGCCGGCTCGCTCGGCGTCGAGGCCGGCAGCCCCGAGCACGCCCGCATGCTGGAGCACGTCCGCGCCACCATGGGCGAGTCCAAGATCTCCGTCTTCCGGCACCTGTTCGGCGAGGAGGAGAAGGCCCAGCGGGCCAACGCCGCCTTCGAGGCCGCCTACCACGACCTCGTCGACGAGGGGCACTGCGCGGCGCTGCCCGGCGCGGCCGAGGCCATCGCCGAACTCCGCGGCCGGGGCCGGAAGGTGGTGCTCACCACCGGCTTCTCCCGGGCCACCCAGGACCGCATCCTCGCCGCCCTCGGCTGGCAGGACATCGCCGACCTCACCCTCTGCCCCGCCGAGGCCGGCCGCGGGCGCCCCTACCCGGACCTCGCCCTCGCCGCGCTGCTGCGCACCGGGACGGACGACGTCCGCGAGATCGCCGTGGCCGGTGACACCGGCTACGACATGCTGACCGGCGCGCGGGCCGGCGCCTCGGTGGTCGCGGGCGTCCTCACCGGCGCCCACGGCGAGGAGCGGCTGCGCGCCGACGGCGCGACGCACGTGCTGAAGTCGATCGCCGAGCTCCCGGCGCTGCTGGGCTGACCGGCGGAACCGGCCGGACCGCTTGGCTCGGCCGGACCGTGCGACGGCGGGGTGGGTCACGGGTGGTTCACCGGACGCGCCCCGCCGTCGGTGTGCGCGGACTTGTGCCGGGCCCGCGTCCCGTCAGACTGAAGGCATGGAAACCATGGTGCCGGTCGACAACGGCCAAGTCTGGGCGGACGATTCGGGACAGGGGGACGGGCTGCCACTGGTCCTGGTCCATCCGGGTGTCGGCGACTCCGCGATCTGGGACCCGGTCCTGCCGGCGCTCACCGCGCGGCACCGGGTGATCCGCTACGACGCCCGCGGCTTCGGGCGCTCGCCCGCGCCCACCGCCGGGTACTCCCTGGTCCGGGACCTCGCCGCGGTCCTCGACCACTTCGGTCTGGAGCGGACGGTGCTGGTCGGCAGCAGCATGGGCGGGGCCACCTCGATCAGCCTGACCCTGGACGCCCCCGACCGGGTGGCCGGTCTCGCGCTGATCGTCCCCGGGGTGAACGGGTTCGACCTGACCACCCCCGAGATGTACGCGGAGGTGGGCCGGCTGGCCGAGGCCGGCGACCTGGAGGGCATCGTCCGGTACGGCCTGAGCCTCTGGGGCCTGGCCGGCGGCGGCACCCCCGAGGCCGACCCGGTCGCCGCCGCCCAGCTCAGGGGCGTACTGCCGGCCTGGTTCGCGGCCGTCGGGCGCCAGGAGGCCGAGCCGTCCGCCCTCGACCGGCTCGGCGAGATCGCCGTACCCACCGCCCTGGCCCTGGGCGAACTGGACCGCCCCGAGGTGTGGCGCTTCAACGAGGAGACGGCGGCCCGGATCCCCGGCTGCCGCCTGGTCCGCCTCGCGGACTCCGACCACTACCCCACCCTGCGCGAACCGGCCGCCGTCACCCGCCTGATCGAGGACGTGCACGCCGAGGCGAGCAGGCGTTAGCGGCTCAGATAGTGGCAGAGGCCGCGGCGAGCAGGGCGGGGAGTTCGCGCATGTCGTCGAAGACGACGGTGCCGGGGCCGGCCAACCGGTCGGCGGGGGTCAGGCCGCCGGCGTAGCCGAAGGCGCGCATGCCGGCGGCGCGGGCGGCCCGCACGCCCGGCGCGCTGTCCTCGACGACGGCGCAGGCGGACGGCGGCACGCCCATCCGCCGGGCGGCGTACAGGAAGAGGTCGGGGGCAGGCTTGCCGTGGGTGACCTCGGTGGCGCTGAAGATGCGGCCGGCGAAGCGGTCGAACAGGCCGGTGCGGCCCAGGGTGTGCGCCATCTTCTCGTGCGAGCCGCTGGACGCCACGCAGGTCGGCAGGGTGAGCGCGTCGAGCGCCGCGGGCAGGCCGTCGACGGGCTCCAGCCCGGCGTCCACCTCCTCGGCGTGCCGGCGCACGAACTCCGCCCACCAGTGGTCGGCGGTCTCCCGCCCGAGCCGCTCGGCGATCTGTTCGTCGATCGACATCATCGAGCGGCCGATGAACCGCTCGATCACCTCCTCCTCGGTGAGCGGCCACCCGAGTTCGGCGCCGAGCGCGATCTGGACGCGGGCCGCGATCCGTTCGCTGTCCACCAGGACGCCGTCGCAGTCGAAGATGACGAGTCGTATCGGTTCCGTTGAAATGATCACGACCGGCAGGATAGCCGCGGGACCGCCGGGTGAAGCCCGTACCGCGCGCCGGGCGGTGCCTCACCGCCCGGCGCGTTTGCCGATTGCCGTGGCCAGCAGTACCGAGCCGACACAGAGGACGAAGAGGAAGACGAAGTTGGCCACCCCGGGAAGGTCCGTCCGAAGCGGGTGACTCGCCAGCGCGGCCAACCCGGTACTGGTCACGACGGCGACGGCCGCCCCACCGATCCGGGCGGCGACATCGGCCGGCCGATGTGCGAGGGGCGGACGGTCCACTCGACGCCGCCCCCGGGCGGCCGGAGGTAGAGCTTCCCGGCGATGGTGTCCATGAGGACGCCGGTCCGACCGGTGCGCCGATCGTGGACCAACTCGCCGGGCGTGGGAGTGTACGGGTCGGCGTCGCTCATGGCGCTCGCCCCTTTCCTCGGTGCTCAGCGCGGGTCCTCGGTCCACGGCGCGACCTGGCGGAGTCGCCGAAGCCGCAGGTTGCCGTCGACGGCGAGCGTGACGAGGTCGTCGGCGATGTGGACGACCTCGGCGGGAATACGAGGGGCCCAGGGAGTGGTGATCTCCCAGTCCGGCGGCACGATGGCGACGGTCTCGCCGACCACGGGCGCCCAGGGGATGTCGGGGGAGCTCACGCCCGCGCCCCTCGACGGAGGGCTTCGACCAGCTTGATGATCTCGGACGGCGGCGCGGCCCCGAGGTCGATGAGGACGGCGCCGGTGGTGTAGGCGGACTGCCAGTCCACGGTGAGGGACGGCAGCTTGATGTCCACGACGGACAGGACCGCCTGGAGGTCGTCGAACACCTCCGCCGCCTCGCGTCGGTACTCCTCGGTCGCTCTGCTGAGCATCGATCCCATGGGCGCATCACTCCTTGGGGGGCTGGCGCGAGCAGGCAGGCCGAGCCAACTGTCGGTGCGCGGTCGGCTGCTGCGCGTAATGATGACGACGCAGCCAGGATGACACCAAAACTCGCGGAAGCGCACGTTGCTTGGCGAAAATTTCGCGGAGCATCATTACCGGTCGATGAGTTGCGCTTTGGCGATCAGTTCATGTCGGATATCGCCATCATCGTTCACGCCGTAGATGTATCCGTGGCCGTCCGTCAGACTTGGCGGCAGAGCGATCAAAGGAACAGGTGACGAACATGGCGGGAAGCCACGACCTGGGCTCGCCCACCCTCTGCCGACTGAAGCTGCGGCTCGAACTGCGCGCGCTGCGCGAGGAAGCCGGCATGACCGCCGCCGAGGTGGCGAGGACCGTGAAGTGGTCCACGGCGAAGATGACCAGACTGGAGACCGGCGAGGGCTGGGTCCAGCCCACGGATGTCGAGGCCCTGTGCCGGCTGTACGGCGCGAGCGCCGAGCAGACCGAGATGCTCAGCTCGTACGCACTGGTGACGAAGACGCACCGCGACGAGTGGAAGAGCAAGGAGTACCAGGAGGTCATCTTGCCGGGCTTCTCCGCCTACTTGGGCTTGGAGGGCGCGGCGACTCACGTACGGACCTACGAGTCGGAGTTCGTGCCCGGTCTCCTGCAGACCGAGGCATACATGCGGGAACTGCTACGGCACACGCGTCGCCCGAAGGATGAGATCGACCGCCAGGTGGAGATTCGGCTCAAGCGGCAGGCGATCCTGAAGCGGGAGGTCGACCCGGCTCGCCTGAGCGTCGTCCTCAACGAGGCTGTTCTGAAACGGGTCGTGGGCTCTCCCGGCCTGATGCGCGAACAGTTGGAGTACCTGGCGGACGGGGCCACGACCGCCAACATCAAGCTGCAGGTCGTTCCGTTCCGAGCAGGCTTCCACCCCGCCATGATCGGCTCGTTCACCGTGCTCAGCTTCGATGACCCCAAGGTCGGTCCGATCGTTCACATCGGTGCTCTCGGGTCAGCGACGGTGATAGACGATCGAGAGAGGGTCCGGATCTATGAGGAGACCTGGTCGGATCTCACAGGCACCGCAGAGAGCCACGACAGGTCCAGCAGGATGATCAAGCAAGCAGCCAAGGAGTTGTAATGCCCCAGCCGCACAAAGACGCCGACTGGTTCAAGTCCAGCTACAGCAGCCAGCAAGGCGACAACTGCATAGAGGCCCTGCGCCTGACCTCGGGCATTGCGATACGCGACTCGAAGGACAAGTCCGGCCCGAGCCTCCAGTTCAGCGCCGACGCTTGGCAGAGCCTGCTCGCCGAGATCAAGGCCGAACGACTCGGCTGATTCCGCGCGATGGACGGGCGGGGCGGGCCCGATCTCGGGCTCGCCCCGCCGTTGTGTTTGCGGCGCGGGTAGATGGCATTGGACTGAGCCAGACAAGTCTATGAGGAGACCTGGTCGGATCTCACAGGCACGGCAGAGAGCCACGACAGGTCCAGCAGGATGATCAAGCAAGCAGCCAAGGAGTTGTGATGCCCCACCCGCATGAAGACGCTCGCTGGTTCAAGTCCAGTTACAGCAGTGAGCAAGGCGGCGAGTGCCTGGAGGCCTTGCGCCTGTCCTCGGGCATTGCGATACGCGACTCGAAGGACAAGTCCGGCCCGAGCCTCCAGTTCAGCGCCGACGCCTGGCAGAGCCTGCTCGCCGAGATCAAGGCCGACCGACTCGGCTGACTCCACGCGGTGGATGGCGCGGGCGGGCCCGATCTCGGGCTCGCCCCGCCGTTGTGTTTGCGGCGCGGGTAGATGGCATTGGACTGAGCCGGACAAGGTGGCCATTGCGTTCGTGTGGAGTAGGAAGTCGGCCGATCCGACTTCCTACTCCACACGACGCCTCAGTGGCTGCCGCGTAGGTTCAGCACCACCACGCCGACGATGATCAGGGCGATGCCTATCCATTGCACGCGGCCCAGGGACTCGCCGAAGGCGACGATGCCGATGCCGGCGACGGCCGCCGTGCCGGCGCCGGACCACACCGCGTAGGCGACCGAGACCGGGATGTGCTTCAGGGCGCGGCCGAGCAGGACGAACGAGAGCACGTAGCCGATCGCGACTCCGACGCTCGGCCAGAACTTGCTGAAGCCCTCGGTCAGTTTCAGGCAGCTGGTGGCGCAGACTTCGCTGATGATCGCGAGGGCGAGGAGTACGTAGGGCACGGGGAATTAAACCCCGGGGGCGGCGGTGAGCCGGCCGAGCAGGTCCAGGTCCGCGTGCTCAAGGCTGTCCAGGAGGGTGACCCGGGAGCCGTTGGGGATCGCGACGTCGCTGGACGGGACGGCGAGCACCGCGCAGCCGGCCGCCGTGGCGGAGGCGACGCCGGTGGGGGTGTCCTCGACGGCGACGCAGGCGGCCGGGTCGAGGCCGAGGTGGGCGGCGGCGGCCAGGTAGGGGTCCGGGGCGGGCTTGGTGCGCGGGGTGTCCTCGGCGGCCAGGGTGACCGCGAACCAGTCGCGGCCGAGCGTGGACAGGACGAGGTCGACCACCCGGCGCGGGGAGGCGGAGACCAGCGCGGTGGGCACCCGCGCGTCCCGCAGCGAGGCGAGCAGCGCGAGCGCGCCCGGCCTGGGGACGGTCTCGGCGGCGACCTTGCCGGCGAAGGAGTCGCCGAGCCGGTCGGCGAGTTCGGCCTCGCTGAGCGCCGTGCCGCTGACCCGGTGGAGGTGGGCGGCGGTGTGCTCGATGGCCTGGCCGAGGACCTCGGGGAGGTCGGCGTCGGTGAGCGGGTGGTGCAGTTCGTCGGCGAGTTCGGCGGTGGCCTGCACCCAGAGGTGCTCGGTGTCGACGAGGGTGCCGTCCATGTCGAAGAGGACGGCGGCGGGCGGGCGGGTTTCAGGCATGGCGGTACCTTCGGTGGTTCAACAGGGCAGATCAGACGGCGCGGCGGTCGACCAGGACCGGCCGCTCCGGCAGGGTCAGAGCGGCGTTGGAGCCTACCGGCAGGGTGGCGGCGGCTTCGGTCGGCAGGTCGGCCTTGACCTCGGTGCCGTCGTCGAGCCGGACGGTGAGGCGGGTGACGGCGCCGAGGAAGGATGCGGAGACGACCTGGGCGGCCCCGTTCGAAGCAGGCGTGAGGATGACGTTCTCCGGCCGGACGAGCACCTCCAGCGCGCCGTCCGCCGGCAGTGCGCCGTCCACCGCGTGGCGGCGGCCGAGCACCTCGACGCCCTCGCCGACCCGCACGCACGGGATCCGGCTCATGGTGCCGACGAACTCGGCGACGAACGCGGTGGCCGGGCGGGCGTACAGCTCGGCGGGGGCGGCGCACTGCTCCAGCCGGCCGGCCCGCAGGACGGCGACCCGGTCGGCCATCGACAGCGCCTCCTCCTGGTCGTGGGTGACGAACAGGGTGGTGATCCCCAGCTCCTGCTGGAGGCGGCGGATCTCCTCGCGCAGCGACAGCCGCACCTTGGCGTCCAGCGCGGACAGCGGCTCGTCCAGCAGCAGCACCCGCGGCTGGAGGGCGAGCGCGCGGGCGAGCGCGATGCGCTGCTGCTGGCCGCCGGAGAGCTGGTGCGGGTAGCGGTCGGCGTGCTGCGGCAGGCCGACCAGCTCCAGCAGCTCCTTGGCCCGCTTGAGGCGCTCGGCCTTGCCGGCGCCGCGCATCCGCAGGCCGAAGGCGACGTTGTCGGCGGCGGTCAGGTGCGGGAAGAGGCTGTACGACTGGAACACCATGCCGGCGTCGCGCTTGTGGGCGGGGATCGCGGTGATGTCCCGGCCGTCGACCAGCACCTGGCCGGAGTCGTGCTGCTCGAAGCCGGCCAGGATGCGCAGCGCGGTGGTCTTGCCGCAGCCGGACGGGCCGAGCAGGGCGAGCAACTCGCCGGGGCGGACGGTGAGGTCGAGGCCGTCGAGCGCGGTGGTGGCGCCGAAGGCGCGGCGCAGCGCGCGGAACTCGACGGTCGCGCCGGCGGGGGCGAGGGGGGCGTCGGCGACGGGGGCGGTGGCCGTGGTCATGATGGGTGACTCCGGGGGGTTCAGGAGGTGGCGGTCTTGGCGCCGCGCTGCCGGCCGACGGTGGCCAGCAGGAGCAGCAGCAGCCAGGTGAGCAGCAGGCTGAGGATGGAGACCGCGACCGACATGTGGGCCTGGCTGTTGCCGACCGAGTAGATCCAGACCGGGAAGGGCTGGAACCCGAGGATCGAGGCGGCGGTGAACTCGCCGAGCACGAGGGCCAGGGTGAGGAAGGAGGCGTTCAGCAGCGCGCCGCGCAGGTTCGGCAGGACGACGGTGAACACCGCCCGGGGCCAGCTCGCGCCGCAGTTGCGGGCGGCCTCGACCAGGGTGCGGACGTCCACCGCGCGCAGGCCGGCGTCCAGCGAGCGGTAGGCGAGCGGCAGGGCCATCAGCACGTACGCGATGACCAGCACCAGCGGGAAGTCCGGGTTCTGGACGAACACGAAGGTCTGGAAGAACGGGGTGTCCATCAGGTAGTCCGGGCCCCAGCGGAGCACGCCGATCAGGCCGGCGGTCAGCGCGACCGGCGGGACGACCAGCGGCAGGGTGCAGAGCAGGTCGATGACCGGGCGCAGCCGGGGCGCGCCGAGCCGGACCGCGATCAGCGCGGGGACGAGCAGGACCAGCAGCACCAGCACGGTGACGAGGGCGAGCTCCAGGGTCAGCCGGAGGCTGTCCAGGAAGCCGGGTGCGGAGAGCAGCCCGGTGTAGGCCTTGAGGGAGAGGCCCTGGGGCTCGTCGATCGAGAACCAGGTGGAGGCCGCGAGCGGGACGACGAAGTAGAGGCCGGCGACCAGCAGTACGGCGCCGCGCCACCAGCGCGCCTTCGGCCGGCGGACGGCGGCCTGGCGGGCGGCGGCCTGGCGGCGGGGGCGGTCGGGGGTGGTCAGCTGAGCCATCGGGCGCTCCGGCGCTGGAGGGGGAGGTACACGGCCATCACCAGGACGGCCACGACGATCATGTTGAGGCTGAGCGCGAGGGCGAGGTTGCCCTGGCCGACCAGCACGTTGCCGGAGAGCGCGTCCGCGATCGAGCGGCTGACCAGCGGGACGGTCGCGCCGACCATCGCGGCGGCCGTGGCGTACGCGGCGAAGGCGCTGCCGAAGAGCAGCACGAAGCCGCCGAGCAGCGAGGGCAGCAGGATCGGCAGCGCGACGTGCCGCCAGTACTGGAAGGTGGTGGCGCGGTTGTTCTGCGCCGCCTCGCGCCACTGGGTCCGCAGGCCGTCCAGCGCCGGGGTGATGGTGAGCACCATCAGCGGGACGAGGAAGTACAGGTAGACCACGGTGAGGCCGGTGAACGAGTACAGCGTCCAGCCGTGGTCGGTGAGGTGCAGCAGCTTGGTGATCTCGCCGGCGTTGCCGAGGGTGGCGACGAACGCGAAGGCGAGCGGCAGGCCGCCGAAGTTGGCGAGCACACCGGAGGCGGTGAGCACTGCCTGGCGCAGCCAGCCGCGGCGGGAGGTGACGACCGCCTGGGCGAGCGGCAGGCCGATCAGGGTGGCGAGCAGCGCGGTCAGCGCGGAGAGCTTGAGGCTGCTCAGCATGGCGGTCAGGTAGCCGCCCTGGACGGAGGCCGTCAGGTTGTCGAGGGTGAACTGCCCGGCACCGCTCTCCGCGTCGCTGGAGGTGGTGAACGCGCCGATCACGATGGCGACGGTGGGGAGCCCGAAGCCGATCAGGAAGAACAGCAGCAGCGGCACGGTGGCCAGCCAGGCGCCGCCGAGGCGGGCGAGCGGGCGGCGCCGCGCGGGGGCGGGGGTGGTGCGTGCGGCGGTGGTCGACGCCCCCGCGCCGCCACCGGGGTCGGTGGCGGCGGGGGTGGTCGGCACCGGGGTGGGAGCCGTGGTCATGAGTGCCTTATCTCAGCCAAATGAGTGGTGTCTCAGCCTGACGGGTGGTGACTCAGCCCGATGGGTGGTGTCCCAGCCCGATGGGTGGTGCGTGGCCGGGGCGGGGTCAGCCAGCGATGGCCTTGGTCCAGTTCTCGGTGACGACCTTCTTGGCCGCGTTGATCTGGTCCACGGACGGGAAGTCGGTGAAGGGCTTCTCGACGACCGGCAGCTTGGCGGCGCCGGCGGCGTCGAGGGTGCCGTCCTTCTTCAGGGCCTCGAAGGTGGCCGGGGTGGCGTAGCCGCCGAGGAAGAGGTTCTGGCCCTCGGCGCTGAACAGGTACTCCTGCCACAGGCGGGCGGCCGCCGGGTGCGGGGCCCACTTGTTGACGCCCTGGTTGTAGAACTGGGCGTAGGAGCCGTCGGAGGGGATGGAGACCTTCCAGTCGATGCCCTTGTCCTTGAACTGGTCGCTGTAGCCGGCGTTCAGGTAGGACCAGTCGATCGAGATCGGGGTCTCGCCCTTCTCGATGGTGGCCGGGGTGGACTCGACCGGGTTGAAGTTGCCGGACTGCTTCAGCTTGCCGAAGAAGTCGATGCCGGGCTGGATGTTGTCCAGCGAACCGCCGTTGGCGAGCGCCGCCGCGTAGACGCCGCCGAAGGCGGAGCCGGACTTGGTCGGGTTGCCGTTGAGGGCGACCTGGCCCTTGTACTCCGGCTTCAGCAGGTCGGCGAAGGTCTTCGGGCAGTTGGCGATCTTCTTGGCGTCGCAGCCGATGGAGATGTAGCCGCCGTAGTCGTTGACCCGCGCGCCGCTGGCGTCCTTCATGCTGTCCGGCACCTTGTCGAAGGTGGCCACCTTGTAGGGGGCGAGGATGCCGTCCTTGACCGCCTGCAGGGCGAAGGCGCTGCCCAGGTCGACCACGTCGGGGGCGCGGTCCTGGCCCTTGCGGGAGTTGATCGCGTTGATCTCGTCCTGGCTGGAGCCGTCCGGGTTCTCCTCCTCGACGTCCAGGCCGTACTTGGCCTTGAAGCCGTCGATGATCTTGCCGTAGTTCGCCCAGTCCCGGGGCAGCGTGATGACGTGCAGCTTGCCCTCCTTCTTGGCGGCGGCGACCAGGCCGTCCAGGCCGCCGAAGTCGGCGGTGGAGGTGGCGTCCTTGGCGTCCTTGGCGCCGGCCTTGGCGGCGTCGCCGGCCTTGGCGCTCGAACCGGCGGAGCCGCAGGCGGTCAGGGAGAGCGCGGCGGCGGTCAGTACGGCCGCGAAGGCTGCGGCACGGGCGCGGTGCACGGTCACGGGGAAGTCTCCTGTAAAGGGGGCGTACTGCGAGGGGGCGTTCGCGGGGGTCCGCGGGCCGGCGTCTCGCGAAGGGCGGCGGGCCGGCCGGGGTGAGCGACCGATCGACGTCATCCGAGTTGACTAGCCAACTTCGCTGACGGCAGTAAGTACGCCGGAGCGCGGTGAAGGGAAGGTGAACGGATGGCCCAGAGCCGGGGTCGGCTGCGGGAACGGTCGAATCAGGTCGCCGGCGGATGATCGCGGAGTGCGATGCTTCGGGAGCGCAGCGGGATAAGGTCGGTCTGTCCGCGCTGGTATGGGCTGCGCAGGACACCGCCCAGGAGGGAAATTGACTGACGTGGCACTGGAGTCGGGGCGCCCGGAGAGCCGCCCGGCCGGCGCTCCCGAACCCGAGCGCGCGTCCGGTGCGCTCTACCGGAAGGTCGCCGCGGACCTGCGCGAGGCGATCACCACCGGCGCGTTCGGCGAGGCTGGACGGCTGCCCGCCGAGGGCGCGCTCGCCGAGCAGTACGGCGTCTCGCGCGGCACCGTCCGCCAGGCGCTCGCCATGCTGCGCTCGGACGGCCTGGTCACCTCGCGCCGGGGCACCCGCCGCGTCGTGCTCGGCACGGCCCGGGTGCAGAGCTTCTCCGAACTGCTCAGCTTCACGCACTGGGCGTACTCGATGGGCGAGGAGCCCGGCGGCATCCTGGACTCGCTGGTCCGCCGCCCGGCCGACGCCGCCGAGCGCGAGCAACTCCGCCTGGAGCAGGGCTCCGAGGTCTATGTGACGGTCCGGCTGCGCACCCTCTCCGGCAAGCCGGTGATGGTCGAGCGGACCGTCTACCCGCCCCGGGTCGGCGAGATCGTCGCCGAGCTGCCGCCGGACGTCGTCTCGCACACCGAGGTGCTGCGCGAGCACGGCATCCTGTTCACGGACGCCGACCACACGATCGACATAGTCGCCGCGAACGCGGACGACGCCCGGCTGCTGGGCTGCCGGCGCGGCGGCCCGCTGCTGCGCGAGCGGCGCCGGACGACCGACCCGACCGGTATGCCGGTGGAGTGGTCCCAGGACCGCTACCTGCCCGGCACGGTGGCCTTCAGCATCCACAACTCGCTTGCCACGTCGGCGCTTTCGCGACACGCGCGGGAAGGCGACTGAGTTCTGGGGGGCGGCCAGGCCTGTGGGCCGGGCCGCCACCTCGCTTTGGCGCGTCAGCGCATGAGCGCGGCCAGCAGCGGCCGGAAGTGCGCGAAGTCCGGGGTCACCGCCTCCGCCTCCTTGGCCTCGTCGTCCCAGCGGCGGACCGCCACCGCGTCCTCGGCGCCCGGGTGGGCGGCGAAGGCGGCGGCGTCCTGCTCGGACATCGGGCCGCCCTGCACCTGGAGGGTGAACTCCGAGGCCTCGGAGAGCCGCGCCCGGTAGTCCGGCTCGACGGCGCAGAGGTACCGCTTGGCGGCCACGTGCAGGCGGATCGGCTCGGTGACCTCGGGGCCGAACCAGCGGGCCAGCCAGTCGGCGCCGGTGTCGCTGTGCCGGTTGTCCTGACCCTGCATCAGATCCCGTCCGTGCAGGGCTCCTTGGCTGTGCTGGTCCAAGAAATGCCCGACATCGTGCAGCAGCGCCGCCGCGACCAGGTGCGGGCCCGCGCCCGTCGCCTCGGCCAGCGCGCCGGCCTGCAGCATGTGCTCGGCCATGGTGACCTCCTCGCCCAGGTACTCCCCGGCGCCCTCGCCCTCGAACAGCGCGGCCAGCTCGTCCAGCGCCGCCGAGCGGCGCCGCAGCACGGCCAGGGTGGAGGCGAGCGAGTCCACGTCCGCGTAGCAGCCCTGGAGGTGGCGGCGGCCGTCCTGCGCGAAGGCCGTCCGGGCGTGCAGCAGCCGGACGTTGTCGAAGATCAGGCAGTCGCCGGGGTCGAGGCGGAACTCCAGCTGCAGCTCCGGGCGCAGGGTGATCGCGGCGAACGCCCGGTACGCGGCGTAGAAGGCGTCCAGCTCCGCGGCCGGGCCGCGCAGGGTCGCGATCGAGCGGTTGTTGAACCGCACCTCGCGGATCCGGCCCAGCCCGTCCACCTCGATCAGCGGCCGGTCGGCGCGCAGCTCGGCGCCCCGGTCGCGGAAGACGAACGGCACCGGGGTGCGGGTCAGCACGGCGAAGTGCTCCGGCGCCTCGGCGCGCAGCAGCGCCGCCGCCCGGAAGCCGTCCACCAGGCCGGAGTCGCCGCCGGTCGCCGAGTTCTCCAGGCAGTGCAGCAGTTGGAGGGTGGGCACCGGGTCCCGGTACGGGTTGTCGGTGTGCGGGGCGATCGCGGCGCTGGTGAACGCCAGGTTGTTCGGGTCCGGCTCGACCCGGACGTCGAACAGCTCGCCGTAGTTGGTGACCCGCACGTACCCGAAGGTCGCCGCCACCGCGAGCACCTGCCGCTCCCGGGTCGGCACCCCGCGCAGCACCGCGAAGCCGGAGCGGAGGACGGCGGCCAGCACGGCGGCCCGCTCGGCCGGGTCGGCGAGGTAGGCCGCCCAGTCCGCCTCCGGGATGCCGGCCGCGAAGTCCGCGGCGGTCCAGAGCCGCTTGCCGGCCTCCGTCCGGCCGTCGTCCTCGGCCTCCCGGGTCAGCCGGTCGAGGGGGTGGCGCGAGCGGTGCCCGTCCGACCAGAGCACCTCCAGGTGGCCGTCCACCTCGGCCCGCGCGGCGATCGCCAGGTCGTCCGGCAGGTCGGTGATCTGGAACAGCTTCTGCCCGTTGCGCGGATCGCGGCACTCGGCGCAGGGGCAGTTGTCGCGCAGCCAGTACGGCGACAGCTCGGTGGTCATGGTCGTCTCCCTCGGGCGGCTCGGCGGTGAAGTTGTATAGCCAACTTCTCGTCGCGCAGGAGCCTGCCGGGAGCCGGTGAGGTCAGGGTGCCGGGGGAGTGAACGGTGCGGGAACAGGCTGCGGGGTTTTACCCGGGGGAGGGGCTTACGTGAGCCGGCGGGCCGCCCACCAGGCGGCGAGCGGCGGGGCGGTCGCCGCCGCGAGCGCCAGCAGCCAGCCCGCGGCGGTGGGCGGCCAGGCGAACACCACCAGCAGGGCGAGGCCGACGCCCGCCGCCAGCAGCAGCGCGACCGGCAGGTGCGTCCCGGGGGTGAACCGGCGCAGCTCGTCGACCGGCTCCCGGGCGGCGGTGTTCAGCACGAGCGCGACGATGAACGAGCCGACGAGGCCCAGGAGCACGATCCAGAGCCCGGCGATGCCGCTCAGACCGCTGTAGTCGTGGGCCCGGGCGCCGAGTTCGAGGTCGTTCGCGGCGAACATCACCGAGACCGAGTCACCCGGCTCGGGTTCGTCCAGCGTCTCGACCCGGTCCACGGTCAGTCGCCGGGGCACGCCGTCGGACCACGGCACCGTCAGCACCATCGGCGCGCTCCAGACCGGGTGGTCGTTGACGACGACGCCGGTCTCCCGGGGCGTGCCGAGCACCTCCGCGATCTCCACCGTGTAGGTGCCGCCGCCCGCCCGCAGGACCCGCTGGGTCCAGCGGCCCTCGGCGCCGTCCGGGCCGACCGCCTGGGCCAGGGCGGCCGCCGGCCCGAGCGCCAGCGCGATGCCGAGCAGCACCGGGACGGCCCGGCCCGGAGTACGGGGCGCGCGCTTGTCCAGCTCCGGCCGACCGTCGTCCCGCCGGTTCCGCCGGTGCGCCGCCGCCGAGGAGGCCAGCCAGGCGAGGGCGCAGACCGCCGTCACCAGCAGCGGCAGCAGCCGGGCCCGGGTCGACAGCGCCACCGCGTCCGGGCTCAACGCGGGCAGCAGCGCCCACACTTCGGTGACGAGGACGCCGATCAGCGTCAGCCACCCGGTCGTTCTGGTCCACACCGTCGACATGCGTGCCCCCCGTGATCAAGATCGGAGCGCGAGCCTAGCTGGGTGCCGGAGCGGCCTACCGTCCGGCGGTGAGCGCCTCGCCCCAGGCGGTGTCCGCCGCGGTCAGGGCGGGGCCGGCGTCGGTGCCGGTCGCGGTGGCGAGGGCGGTGAGGGTGGCGCGGACGGGGGTGAGCGCGGCGGCGGGGCCGTAGTGGTTGACCCGCAGCATGGTGCGGGCCAGGGCGCCGCCGCCGGCCTGGACCGGGAGGGTCGGGTCGAGGCGCAGCAGTTCGGCGGCGAGGCCCGCGGCGGCCAGGCCGGCCGGGGTGCGCAGGGTGGTGGCGACCGGCGCGGCGTGCGCGTCGTCCGGGACGAAGGGGTCGAGCGTGCCGAGCGCCCGGACGCCCGCGCGGGTGGCGGCGGCGGCCGCCCGGTGGCGGGCGATCACGGTGGGCAGGCCGTCGGCCGCGATCCGGTCCAGGCAGGCGTCGAGCGCCAGCATCTCCAACTGCGCGGGCGCGTGCGGCAGGGCGGTGCGCCCGGCGTCCGTCCAGCGCTCCTTCCAGTCGAGCAGCGAGAGGTAGGAGTGGCGCGGGGCGGCCGGGTTGGCGGCGATCCGCTCCCAGGCCCGCGCGGAGACCGAGACGGCGGAGACGCCGGCCGGTCCGCCCATGGCCTTCTGGCCGCCGATCACGCACAGGTCCACGCCCCACGCGTCGGTGAGCAGCGGTTCGGCGGCGACCGAGGCGACCGCGTCCAGCATCAGCAGGGCGCCGTGCGCGCGGACGGCGGCGGCGATCTCGGCGACCGGGTTGGTGTTGCCGGTGGCGGCCTCGGCGTGCACCAGCGAGACGAAGTCGATCGACGGGTCCGCCGCCAGCGCCTCGGCGACCTGCGCGCCGCTCACCGCGGTGTCGAACGGGACGGCGAGGTCGACGACCTTCGCCCCGCAGTCGCGCAGCCAGTTGCCGAAGGTCTGCCCGTAGGGGCCGGTGACGATGTTGAGCGCGGTCGAGCCCGGGTGCGCGGCGCCGCGGATCGCGGCCTCCAGCGGCAGCAGCGCCTCGCCCTGGGTGACGATGACGTCGGCGGTGGTGTGCAGCAGCGCGGCGACCTTGTCCTCGGTCGCCGCGAACTGGGCGGCGGTGAGCGGGGGCAGGTCGAGGAAGGGGCTCACGGTCTCGGGGCCTTTCCGGGTGGGGTGTGTGTGGGGAGGGGGACGGCGGCCGGCTGGGGACGAGTCTGCCCCATCCGCGGCCCTTCCCCGGAACGGCGCCGTCGGTAGAGTGCGGCCATGAGCGATGGCGCGGTGCTGCACGTCCGTGGTCGGGTGCTGGTCGGTCCGGAGGACGTCCGGGACGAACTCTGGGTGGTCGACGGCCGGGTGAGCTTCTCCCGCCCGGTGGCCGTCGGGGCGGGTTCCGGGGACGTCCGGACGGTGACCGGCTGGGTGCTGCCGGGCCTGGTGGACGCGCACTGCCACGTCGGCCTGGACGCGCACGGCGCGGTGGACGCCGCGACCAGCGAGAAGCAGGCGCTCACCGACCGCGACGCCGGCACCCTGCTGATCCGCGACGCCGGTTCGGCCGCCGACACCCGCTGGATCGACGACCGTGCGGACCTGCCGAGGATCATCCGGGCCGGCCGGCACATCGCCCGCACCCGCCGCTACATCCGCAACTACGCGCACGAGATCGAGCCCGGCGACCTCGCCGCCTACGTGCGGGCGGAGGCCCGGCGCGGCGACGGCTGGGTCAAGCTGGTCGGCGACTGGATCGACCGGGAGCGCGGGGACCTCGCGGCCTGCTGGCCCGGCGACGCGCTCGCCGAGGCGATCGCGGCGGCGCACGAGGAGGGCGCGCGGGTCACCGCGCACTGCTTCGCCGCCGAGTCGCTGCCGGACCTGCTGGCGGCCGGGATCGACTGCGTCGAGCACGCCACCGGCCTGACCGAGGAACTGGTCCCGGTGTTCGCCGAGCGCGGTGTCGCGATCGTGCCGACGCTCGTCAACATCGCCACCTTCCCGCAGCTGGCGGCCGGTGGCGAGGGCAAGTTCCCCGCCTGGTCGGCGCACATGCGCCGGCTGCACGAGCGCCGCTACGCGACGGTGGGCGCGGCGCACGACGCGGGCATCCCGATCTACGTGGGCACGGACGCGGGCGGCTCGCTCGCCCACGGCCTGGTCGCGGCGGAGGTGGCCGAGCTGGTGAAGGCCGGGCTCAGCCCCGCGGAGGCGCTCTCGGCGGCGAGCTGGGGCGCGCGCGCCTGGCTGGGGCGCCCCGGCCTGGAGGAGGGCGCGCCGGCGGACTTCGTGGTGTACGCGGACGATCCGCGCGCCGACGTCCGGGTGCTGGCCGATCCGCGGCTGGTGGTGCTGCGCGGTCGCCCGGTGGGCTGAGCGCCCGCGCGGGGGTCGTCGGTGCTGTCACCGGTGCGGTACCGGTGTGATCATCGGAGGGAACGGACTGTCCGGGTAGGCCGATAGGGTTACGCCCATGGCACCGCGTCCACTGAACGAGATCGTCGAGCCCGGGTGGGCCACCGCGCTGGAGCCGGTGGCCGGGCGAGTCGCCGCGATGGGTGACTTCCTCCGCGCCGAACTGACCGCCGGCCGCACCTATCTGCCCTCCGGGCCGAACGTGCTGCGCGCCTTCCAGCAGCCCTTCGCCGACGTCCGGGTGCTGATCGTCGGCCAGGACCCGTACCCGACACCCGGTCACGCCGTCGGCCTCAGCTTCTCGGTGGGGGCGGACGTGCGGCCGATCCCGGCCAGCCTGATCAACATCTTCCAGGAGTACGGCAGCGACCTCGGCCTGCCGCAGCCGTCCAACGGCGACCTCACGCCGTGGACGCAGCAGGGCGTGCTGCTGCTGAACCGCGCGCTGACCACCGCCCCGCGCAAGCCCGCCGCGCACCGCGGCAAGGGCTGGGAGGAGGTCACCGAGCAGGCGATCCGTGCCCTGACGGCGCGCGGCGGCCCGCTGGTGGCGATCCTCTGGGGCCGTGACGCGCGCAACCTGCGGCCGCTGCTGGGCGAGATCCCGGCGATCGAGTCGGCGCACCCGAGCCCGTACTCGGCGAGCGGCGGCTTCTTCGGCTCGCGTCCGTTCAGCCGGGCCAATGAGCTGCTGGTGCGCCAGGGCGCGCAGCCGGTGGACTGGCGTCTGCCGTAGCCGCGAGCGCGCTTTAGCAGACCTGGGTCAGCGTGGAGCGTCAACATCACCCCAACGGGTGAAATGACTCTCCGTACGGCTCATATGACGGATCGTTTGAGAAGACTGGCGGCTCATCCACTTCAGTCGTAGGCCGTGGGGTACCGCCATGTCTTCTCGCCGAATCGTTTCCGCAACCGCCGCCGTCGCGGTCTGCACCCTGCTCACCGTCCCGTCCGCCCGGGCCGCGGGGCCGTCCGCCCCGGCGGCCCCGGCCTCCCCGACCGCCCCGGCGGCCCCCTCGCCCGGCAAGGCGCGCGCCGTCACCGTCGAACTCGACCTGGACGTCCGGCTGTTGAACAACGCTGCGGACGTCCCGGTGAACGTCTCGCTCAACAGGGTCGACTCCCCGGCCCAGCGTGAGGGCACCGTCCTCACCGCCCAGGTGGACGGCGTCGACCAGTCCGGCCCGGTCACCCTGGTCAAGGCCGACGTCGGCAAGTCGGTGACCAGGGCGGACGCCAAGGGCGCCACCGCCTCCGTGACCCTCGCCGACGCCGATGTGCACGCCCCGGGCCTGCCCGCGACCACCCTGCTGGGCCTGGAGGCGCTCACCGCCACCGCCACCTGTCCGGTCGACGGGCAGCCGACCGCCGACGTGGTGGCGCCCGCCAGGCTCACCGTCCTCGGCAAGCCGGTCACGATCAGCCTGTACGGGCCGACCAAGGTGGACGTGCCGCTGGTCGGCAGCGTCTCCGTGGAGTTCTCCAAGAAGACCACCACCTCCACCACGGCCGCCGCCTCGGCGCTGGAGGTCCAGGTGGCGGTCGACCCGCTGAACCTCAACGTCGCCAAGGTGACCGGCACGATCACGGTCGCCTCGGTGAGCTGCGAGAAGCCGGTCCCGGCCGCTCCCACCCCGTCTTCCACTCCCACTCCGGCGAACGCCGCCCCGGCCGCCCAGCCCGCCGCGGACACCACCCCGTCCACCGCCCCCGGCACCGGCCGCCCCGCCGCCCCGCAGGCCGCGACCGCCACCCCCTCCGCCCGCCGGACCGGCGCCGGTACCTCCTCTGCCGCGCCCGACCACCTCGCCGCCACCGGCGGCAACGACTCCACCACCCCGCTCGCCGCCGGTGCCGCCGCCCTCGTGGCGGGCGGCGCCGGTGCCCTCTGGGCCACCCGCCGCCGGCGGGCCGCCGCCCCGGCCCACGCCCGCCGGCACTGACCCTCGACGCCCCACGGCTGCGGGAGTGCCAGCGGCGACACCCCCGCACCGTGACGGTGTCAACGCGGACGGTTGGTTCACATGGGCGTTACATGAGAGGAACAACTGGGAAACGGCGCCTTGCGACGCTACGCGGGCACCCACCACTCAAGTTGCGAGGTACACCGCCGTGGCAATCAAGGCCGAGTACATCTGGATCGACGGCACGAAGCCGACCGCCAAGCTCCGTTCCAAGACTCGGGTCCTGCCGAACGCCGACAAGATCCCCACCTGGGGCTTCGACGGTTCCTCGACCAACCAGGCCGAGGGCCACGCCTCGGACCGCGTGCTGGAGCCGGTGAAGGTCGTCAAGGACCCGATCCGCGGTGGCGACAACATCCTCGTCCTGTGCGAGGTCAACGAGATCGACGGCACCCCGCACGAGTCGAACACCCGCTCGCTGCTGCGCGTCGTGGCCGAGCAGTTCGCCTCGCAGGAGGCGATCTTCGGCATCGAGCAGGAGTACACCTTCTTCAAGGGCTCCCGCCCGCTCGGCTTCCCCGAGGGCGGCTTCCCGGCCCCGCAGGGCGGCTACTACTGCGGCGTCGGCGCCGAGGAGGTCTTCGGTCGCGAGATCGTCGAGCTGCACCTCGACCGCTGCCTCGACGCCGGCCTGGCGATCTGCGGCATCAACGCCGAGGTCATGCCCGGCCAGTGGGAGTTCCAGATCGGCCCGGTCGACGCCCTGACCGTCTCCGACGACATGTGGATCGCCCGCTACCTGCTCTACCGCACCGCCGAGGAGTTCGGCATCGACGCCACCCTCGACGCGAAGCCTGCCCGCGGCGACTGGAACGGCGCCGGCGCGCACACCAACTTCTCCACCAAGGCGATGCGCGAGGGCTACGAGGCGATCATCACCGCCTGCGAGTCGCTCGGCTCCTCCCAGGAGAAGGTCCTGGAGCACGTCACCCAGTACGGTGCCGACATCGAGTCCCGCCTGACCGGCAAGCACGAGACCGCTCCGTGGAACGTCTACTCGTACGGCGTCTCCGACCGCGGTGCCTCGGTCCGCATCCCGTGGCAGGTCGAGGTGGAGCAGAAGGGCTACATCGAGGACCGTCGCCCGAACGCGAACGTCGACCCCTACGTCGTCACCCGCCTGCTGATCAACACCTGCTGCGCCGCCCTGGAGAAGGCCGGCCAGATCTGATCCCGGCCCGCCGACAGGCGGGACGGCACGCAGCAGTAGCACATACGCCCGCAGGGCCTCCCCCGTCACCGGGGGAGGCCCTGCGGGCGTTCAGGCATTGACCGGTCCGTCACTGCACGCCCAGGACCATCCACTTCTCCGGTGCGGTCAGCGGCTCGAAGCCCACCCTCGCGTACACGGGTGGGCGTCGGCGGCGGCGAGCATGATGCGGCGCAGCCCGTACGGCGCGAGGTGGTCGCGGACGGCGGCGGCGAGGGCGGTGCCGAGGCCCCGGCCGCGAGCGGCCGGGGCGATGTAAACGTCGCAGAGCCAGGCGAAGGTGGCGTAGTCCGTGGCAACCCGCGCGTAACCGAGCTGGGCGCCGGACGGGCGCGCGTAGACGCCGAAGTTGAGGGATCCGGCGATGGCGCGGTCCTGCTTCTCGCGGCTGCGGCCGAGTGCCCAGTAGGCGTCCTCGGACAGCCACTGGTGGATCAGGGCCGGGTCGAGGCGGGCGGGGTCGGTGGAGATCTCGTAGCCGTCCGGCGGTTCCGTGGTCATGGCCGGATCCAAGCAGAGCTCCCCGCCGCCTGACCAGGCGTTTTCGTGCCGTCGGGTCAGTGGACGGGCACGGCGTCCGCCGGCAGGTTGTGCCAGTTGGTGACGATCGGCTTGTCGACGTTGGTCGGGCCGCCGATCGGCAGGCTGACCGGGTCGGGGTCCGGGTCGCCGACGGCCACGATGACGTCGGTGAACTGGACGGCCTGGTTGTCCTTGGTGGTCTTGGTCAGGACGCCCGCGTACGCGGCCTCCGAGCCGCTGAGCTTGATCGGCTGGGCGGCGGCCTGCTCGGCCTTGCCCGCCTCGATGCCGCCCGAGCCGAAGGCGATGACGGGGCGGCGGGCGGGCAGCGTGCAGGTGACGCCCGGCTTGGCCTTGACGGTGATCAGGAGGTAACCGCCCGCCTGGGACTCGGTCTTGGCGGTGAGCACGACGTCCTTGGTGTGGCAGGTGCCGGCGGCCTCGCCGGTGGCGGAGGGCTTCCCGGTGGCGGGCACGGTGGCCGGGGCGCCGGCGGGCGTGGTGGGCTTGGCGGACGCGGTACCGGCGGGCGCGGCGGTGCCGGCCGGTGCGGCGGTGCCGGCCGGCGTCGGCGCGGCGGTCGCGGCGGTCGCGGCCGGGCTCGACGCGGTGGAGCCGGTGCCGCTGTTGTCCGGGCCGCAGGCGGTGGCGGTGACGGCGAGCGCCGCGACGGCGATGGCGGTGAGAGCGAGACGGCGCGAACGCATGGTGCTGGTTCCCCCAGGAAGTTGACCGCCGGTGCGGGTCACCGGCGTAGTACGACCGTACGACGGACTCGTTCACGGGGTGGTGCGGGAAATATCTTGATTCTGTTCCGGACCGCTGCCGGGCCCGCCCGCATGGCCCTCGCCTCGGCGGGTAGGTCCGAAGGGGCCGAATTCCGGCTGGGAGGGAACCGGTTGCCGCACTGAGGGGTCACATCCCCACCGGAACCGAGTCCGAGGAGGCGACCGGGATGGACGACGGACACCGGCAGTTCGGCGGGACGGCGGGAGCGACGGCGGGCTGGGCGGCGGTGCGTGGCCGGGTGCTCCGGGCGGTGCGGTGGGCGGTGGTCGCCACGGCCGGGGCGACGGCGGCGGTGCTGCTCGCGACCTCGGCGGACGGCGGGGGCGGCGGGCGCTCGGCACCGATCATGGTCACGGTGCCGGGGGAGTCGTACCCGCCCGCGTCCACCACCGAGGCCTCTGCCGGGCCGCTGCCGTTGCCGTTACCGCTGCCCGGCTGCGTCGGCCGCGGGACCACCGAACCGCCCGGTTTCGAGGCCCCGCACCCCCGCACCGTCGCGGCCCGCCCGGAACCGGCCGAGCGGCCGACCGATCAGCCGGCCGACTGTGAGTGACCGGAGGTCAGGGCCGTTCCGGGGCGTCCCTCCGGGCGTCCCCTCGGGCGTCCCCTCGGGCGTCCCCGAGCGCGACCGCGAGGGCGGCCAGGAAGCCGTCCGTGGTGGCCTCGTCCCGGACGGCGACGCGCAGCCAGTCCGGGCCGAGGCCGGGGAAGGTGTCGCCCCGTCGGACGGCGAAGCCGAGCGCGCGCAGCCGGTCGCGGACGGCGTCCGCGCCGGGCAGCTCGACCAGGACGAAGGACGCCGCCGGTTCGCCGTGCACCCGGACCTCCGGGAAGGCGGCCAGGCCCTTGAGCAGGTGGTCGCGATGGAGCGCGAGTTCGTGCGCGGCCTGTTCGGCCTCGGCGAGCGCCGCCGGGGTCGAGCAGGCCCCGGCCGCGACCAGCGCCGGGGTGGACACCGGCCAGAGCGGCTGGGCGGCGGCCAGGGCGGCGATCAGCGGCGCCGGGCCGAGCACGTAGCCGATCCGCAGGCCGGCCAGCCCCCAGGTCTTGGTGAGGCTGCGCAGGACGACCACCCGGCCCGGCAACTCCCGTACGGAGGCCAGCGTTTCGCGCTCCCCGGGCACGGTGTCCATGAACGCCTCGTCGATCACCAGGGTGCGGCCGGGCCGGGCGAGGGCGGCGACGGCGGCGGCCGGGTGGAGGACGGAGGTCGGGTTGGTGGGGTTGCCGAGCACGACCAGGTCGGCCTCCTCCGGCACCGCGTCCCCGGTCAGCCGGAAGCCCTCAGCGGGGGAGAGCAGGACTCGTCGCACCTGGTGCCCGGCGTCCCGCAGGGCGGCCTCGGGTTCGGTGAACTGCGGGTGCACCACGACGGTGTGACGAGGTGTCAGCACGCGGGCGAGCAGGACGAACGCCTCGGCGGCGCCGGAGGTGAGCAGCACCTCGTCCACCGGGCGGCCGTGCCGCTCGGCGACGGCGGCGCGCGCGGCGGTGCCGTCGGGGTACGCGGCGAGGTCGGCGAGCGTGGCGGCGAGGCGTTCGCGCAGCCACGGCGGGGGCGTGCCGGTGCGGACGTTGACGGCGAGGTCGACCAGGCCGGCGCCGTCGGCACGCACTTCGGCGTCCCCGTGGTGGCGCAGGTCGGGTTCGGCGGGGGTGTGGGGGGTCACGGGTGCTCTCCTGCGTTCTGCGGGTGGGGTTGCGGCGGGTGCGAGTACGGGACGCGGGCGACGGCGACCGTCGCGGACGCCGACTTCCGCTTGGGGACGAGCAGTTCGCCGGCTCCCGCCGCCAGCGCCGCCGCCTCGGCCACGCTGACCGTCCCGACGGCGTCGCCGACGGCGCCGGACGGGTTCGGCACCGGGACGGCCGCCAGCACCCCGGCCGGGTACTCGACCACCGGCACCCCGAGCACGGTCGCGGCCGTACGGACGGCGGGGTGGCCGCCCTTGCCCGTCAGGGTGGCGAGCGCGGCGACGGCCCCGGACGGCAGTCCGGCACCGTCGAGCGTCCGCCGGATGAGGTCCAGCAGTTCCGCGTCCGTCGCCGCCCCGCGTACGCCGACCCCGATCACGAGCCGCCCGTCGCCAGCCGAAGCGCCGTGCGCGCCCCGGGCGCGCTGCGGATCACGCGCCCCCCGAACGCTCCGCGTACTCCCAGTGCCGCGAGTGCTCCGGGCGCCCGGGGTTTCCCCGGCGTCGCGGCCGCCGCCGTCCGGATCCCTCACGCCGCGCTCACTCCCCGCTCACCTTCCGCTCCTCCGCGCCATCCGCCCGACACCTGACCGAGGGCCGGGTGCCCGGCGGCCCCGGTCGGCGGCCACCCGGGGCGGCCGAAATCCGCCGCTCGCCCGTCGGCCGGAATGTCCAGGTCAGGGCGATTCCGGGCGCCCGAGGACTGCCGGAATCCCACCACGCCCGCGACGGACGGGTCAATCGCGCCGCTTGTGACGTACGTCGGCACACCTCCGACGGCGAAGCTCGGCCAGCGATCCCTGTTCGCCTGGTCTTCACCCGGCGGCCGGGGCCCGCGCCACCGCGGCCCTCCTACTGTTTGCGGCGCTCCGACACCGCCGGTTCCCTGGCCGGCGGTCCTCATCCCCATCCGGCACCACCCGGCACCACCGCCCGGCACTTCCCCGCGGCCGGGAAGCCCGCTCCGCCCGGCCGCCGTTCCCGACCAACGGAGGACACCATGCCCGAGACCCCGGATACTGTTGACATGAGCGCCACCACCGAGGGCGCCGTCCCCGGCCGCCCCCACCCCCGCCGCCGCAGGCTGACCGCCTCGGCCGCTGGCCTCGCCCTGGTCGCCGGCTCGCTCGGCCTCTGGGCCGCCACCGGCACCACCGCCCAGGCCGCCGCCCTGCCCGCCCCGGACCACGTGGTCGTCGTCGTCCTGGAGAACCACGCCTACACCCAGGTCATCGGCAGCTCCAGCGCGCCGTACATCAACAACACCCTCAAGGCCGGCGGCGCCACCCTCACCCAGTCCTTCGGGCTCACCCACCCCAGCGAGCCCAACTACTACCAGCTGTTCTCCGGCTCCAACCAGGGCCGCACCGACGACAGCTGCGTCTCCGTCGGCTCGATCAACAAGCCGAACCTCGCCTCCGAGCTGATCGCCGTCGGCCAGACCTGGGGCAGCTACAACGAGGGCCTGCCCAGCCAGGGCTCGACCGTCTGTTCCAGCGGCAAGTACGCGCAGAAGCACAACCCGTGGTTCGGCTTCAGCAACGTGCCGACCAACACCGCGTTCACCATGACGCAGTTCCCGACGAACTTCGCGAGCCTGCCGAAGGTCTCCTTCGTCGTCCCCGACCTGTGCAACGACATGCACGACTGCTCGGTCTCCACCGGCGACACCTGGATCAAGAACAAGCTCGGCGCCTACGCCACCTGGGCCAAGGCCAACAACAGCCTGCTCGTCGTCACCTTCGACGAGGACAACCGCCTCTCCGGCAACCGCATCCCCACCGTCTTCTACGGCGCCCACGTCACCCCCGGCGCCACCACCGCCACCACCTACAACCACTACAACGTGCTGCGCACCCTGGAGGACCTCGCGGGCCTGACCAGCCACGCGGGCAACGCCGCCACCGCCGCCACCATCACCGGCATCTGGAACTGACGCCCGTGTACGTCGCGGACTCCCGCAGTTCCAAGGCCCCCGTCGCCCCGGCCGAGACCCGGCCGGGGCGGCGGGAGGCCGCCGACGGACCCCGCACCGGCGACGGACCCCACCCCGGCGACGGACGCCGCACGGCCGCCCGGGCGGCCGTCCCCGGCACCGTGGTGGCCCTGGGCGTGGTCAGCCTGGTCACCGACGTCTCCTCCGAGATGGTCAGCGCCGTCCTGCCGCTCTACCTGCTCACCGGCCTCGGCCTGTCCCCGCTCGGCTTCGGCCTGCTCGACGGCATCCAGAACGGCTTCAGCGCCCTCGTCCGGCTGGCCGGCGGCCACCTCGCCGACCGGCGCGGGCGCGACGGCGCGCCCCGGCACAAGGCCGTCGCCGCCGTCGGCTACGGCCTCTCGGCGCTCTGCAAACCGCTGCTGCTGCTCGTCCACACCGTGCCGCTGATCGGCGCCGTCCTCGCCGTCGACCGCACCGGCAAGGGCCTGCGCACCGCCCCGCGCGACGCGATGATCTCGCTCGCCACCGAACCCGCCCACCGCGGCCGGGCGTTCGGCGTGCACCGGGCGATGGACACGGCCGGCGCGCTGCTCGGGCCGCTCGGCGCCTTCCTGGTGCTCCGGACGGCCGGCGGTCCGCTGCTCGCCGACGGCGGCCAGCAGCAGGGCTATCACGCGGTGTTCGCGGTCAGCGCCTGCGTCGCGGTGCTCGGCGTCCTCGTCCTGCTGCTCTTCGTGCCGAACCGCCCGGGCGGGGCCGAGGCGTCCGGCGCCGAATCGTCCGACACCGAGGCGTCCGACGCCCGCCCCCGTCTGCGGGACGGCCTCGCGCTGCTGCGCGTCCCCGGGCTGCGCCGGCTCGCCGTGTGCGCCGTGCTGCTCGGCCTCACCACCGTCAGCGACTCCTTCCTCTACCTGCTGGTCCAGCGCCGGCTCGGCCTCGCCACCGAGTACTTCCCGCTGCTCCCGCTCGGCACCGCCGGGGCCTTCCTGCTGCTCGCCGTGCCGCTCGGCGCGCTCGCCGACCGGATCGGCCGCCGCCGGCTGTTCCTGGCCGGCCACGGCGTCCTGCTGCTCGCGTACGGGCTGCTGCTGTCGCCGCTCGACGGCCCGGCCGTGGTGGGCTGCGTCCTGCTGCTGCACGGCGCCTTCTACGCCGCCACGGACGGCGTGCTCGCCGCCGCCGCGGCCGACACCGTCCCCGCCGGGCAGCGCGGCGCCGGCCTCGCCCTGGTCGGCACCGGGCAGGCGCTCGCCCGGTTCGCCTGCTCGCTGGTGTTCGGCGCGCTGTGGAGCGCGGTCGGCGGCACCGCCGCGCTGGCCTGGTCGGCGCTGGCGCTGGCCGGCTGCGTCACCGGGGCGGCGTTCGTGCTGCGCGAGCCCGCCGTGCCGCGTGTGCCCGCCACCCCCACGACCGACGACTCCGAGGTGACCTCGTGACCACCGCCCCCCTCCCCAACCGCACCCGGGTGCTGATCCTGCTGGTCGCCGTCCTCCTGCTCGGCGCGGTCGGCACCGGCGCCGTCCTCTGGGCCGCCGACCGCTCCGCCGAGCGCGACCGCCCGCAGGCCGGCGGCCCCGTCGTCACCCGCGGCGAGGTCACCCTCAAGGACCCCGCCACCCGGCAGCTGGTCTTCCGCAACATGGCCTGGGGCCCGCACCGCGACGAGATCGTCACCGTCCCCGCCGGCCACCCCGACGGCCCGCGCACCTCCTCCGGCGTCCAGTGCCTGCGCTTCTACGCCGCCGCCGGCACCGGCATCTGCCTGCGGGCCGACCGCGGCGCCCTCCAGGACACCTACCGGGCCGTGGTCCTCGACGACCACCTGCGCGAACTGCGCTCCTTCCCGCTCGCCGGCATCCCCACCCGCTCCCGGGTCTCGCCCTCCGGCCACCTCGCCGCCTGGACCGTCTTCGTCAGCGGCGACTCCTACGCGGGCACCGAATTCTCCACCCGCACCTCGATCGTCGACGTCCGCGACGGCGACCTCCGGGAGAACCTGGAGGAGTTCGACGTGATCAAGGACGGCCGGCCGTACCGCGCGCCCGACGTCAACATCTGGGGCGTGACCTTCGTCGACGACAACGCCTTCTACGCCACCGCCGCCACCGGCGGCCGGACGTACCTCGTCCGCGGCGACCTCGGCGCCCGCACCCTCACCACCCTGCACCAGAACGTCGAGTGCCCCTCGCTCTCCCCGGACGGCACCCGGGTCGCCTACAAGAAGCGGGTCTCCGGCGTCTCCGAGGACGCACCCTGGCGGCTGTACGTCCTGGACCTCGCCACCATGACCGAGACCGCCACCGCCGAGCAGCGCTCCATCGACGACCAGGCCGTCTGGTCCGACGACCACACCCTGCTCTACGCCATGCCCGGCGACTTCGGCGCCGACCTGTGGACCGTCCCCGCCGACGGCACCGGCGCGGCCCAGCGGCTGCTGGACGCCGCCGTGGCCCCGGCCTACCTGGGGTGAGGCCTGGGGTGAGGGGGGCCGATCGGGCTGGTTGGTCCCTTTCGGAACTCGGAGCGTAGGGTCCACGTCGAGCACTACGAGTGGCCGGCCCGGTACCGGGCCGCCACGCCGACGGACCGGGGGAGCGGGAACAGTGAGGCAACGAGGGCCCGACGGCGGATCGTCGCCGGAACGCACGACCAGCGACTCCTGGCCCGAACTGCACGGCCGGCCGGTGCTGCGCCGCACGGTCGCCATCGGCCTGGTGATCTTCGTGTCGGTGCTGGCCGCGCTGGCCGTCCGGGGCGTCAACGCGCTCACCGTCGGCCGCGGCGCGATCGAGACCGACCGCGACCGCGCCGAACTGCTGGCCGGCCTCCACCCCTCCCAGCACCCGGGCGCGGGCCGCTACTACGTCCCGGTCGGCGCCGTCTACACGCGCACGGCGGACGGTTCGCCCGTCGCCTACCTGCACTACCGGCTGGCCGGCGGGCGGGAGGTCGGCGTCCCCGACTTCCTGCGCACCTACGACCTGCCGACCCCCGGCGCCGTCTCCCCCCTGCCGAGCGACCTCGCCGAGGCCCTGGGCGGCGACGAACCGGCCGAGGCCCCAGAGGTGGGCGTGCCACTCCCCACCACCTCGCCGTCCGCCTCCTCCACCCCGTCCCCCTCGGCCCTGCCCGACGACACCCCCACCGCCGACCCGGACCCCGCCGAGGCCACCGACCCCGCACCCGAAGCCACCGAACACATCGCCCCGGCCGCCGAGCCCGGCCCCGATCCCACCCCCACCCCGACCCCGACCCCGTCCCCGGACGACACCACCGACCCCACGCCACTCCCCACCCCCACCACCACCCCCGCCCGCCGCATCTACATCGCCCCCGACCCCGTCGGCCTCCCCGGCGCCGCCGACATCTACGTCCGCGCCACCGGCTGACCGGCCCTGCCGTACGGTGGTGGCCGTACCTCGAAGGAGCCTGCGGAGAGGGAGCCGCCGTGATCACCCGTGACCGGCCGCAGATGAGCCTCGAAGCGTTCGAGGCCATCGCCGAGACCGCGGCGCTCCAGGGCGTCACGCTGGAGTTCGTCGGCGGCGAACTCGGGGTCAAGCCGGCGCCCGACGGCGACCACGGCCAGATCGTCGCGTGGCTGCAACGGACCTGCGCGCGGCACCGCCCGGATCTCTGGCTCTTCGCCGAACAGGGCCTGCGCATCCGGTCGTACGAGAACGGCGACGCGCGCCCGGACGGCACGCTCGCGCCCGCCGAGTACTTCGCCGGCCAGGGTGAATGGGCCGATGCGCGCGGCGTCCTGCTGGTCGCGGAGGTCACCTCCTTCGACCGGCGGGCCGACGAGCGGGACCGCGTCAAGAAGCCGCGGGCGTACGCCGAGAGCGGCATCCCGGTCTACCTGCTGGTCGACCGGGACAGCGACACCGTCGCCGTCCACAGCGAGCCGGTCAAGGGCCGCTACCGGGAGATCCGGAGCTACGACTACGGGGAGCGGGTCGAGCTGCCCGGGCTCGGGGTCGCGCTGGACACCGAGACCCTCAAGAGCTACAGCCGCTGAGCCAACCCTGTCGGCCGGTTTGTCGGTTGGTCATGCTGTACTCCCGGCATGACGCTTGATGACACCACGATCCCCGTCCGCTCCGAGGAGTGGGGCGCCGCCCTCGCCCAGGCCTTCGGGGAGGTGCTCGGCCGGCCGCTCGCCGTGTACGAGGACGGCGGCGCCCGGTACGGGGCCTACTACGGCGGCAACTTCCTCCTGGAGAGCGAGCTGGAGCGCGACCCGCTGTGGGTCGGCCGGGCCGCGCTCGCGGGGGAGGGGACGGTCACCACTTCGCACCTGCTGCTCACTCCGCCCGGCGACCTCGACGAGACCGAGTTGGTCTTCGACGCGAGCCGGTCGCTGTTCTGGGTCGAGTCGCGGGAACTGCCCGCCGAACTCGCCCCGTTCGCCGCCGACCTCGCCGCCGCCGTCGAGGAGTCCGCGGCCGGGCGGTGGCGCGGCGCGCTGCTGGGCGCCGACCTCGGCCGGATCGCCGAGCGCCACGGCGTCGACCTCGCCTCGGCCGAACTGCCCCAGGAGCTGTGGACGCTCTGGCAGGCCCGGCTCGCCTCCGGGGACACCCTGCTCGACGCCCTCTGCGCCGCCACCGGCCTGACCGCCGCCACCTCGCCCGAGCGGATGCCGCACGGCCTCGGCGACTCCCGCGACGAGGTGGAGGAGGAGGCCCACGAGCAGGTGGCCGGCGTGGCCGACCCGGCCCTCCGGGACTACCTCGCCGCCTTCTGCGACCCGGAGTCGCACGACCTCGCCTTCGTGCCGTTCGCGGTGGACGACGAGGACGACGAGGACGCCGAGGACGCCGAGGAGGACGCGGTGGACTACGACGAGACGGAGGGCGGCACCGTGGTCGTCCGCTGGGACGGCGCGGTGGACCAGTACGAGATCACCGTCCGCCGCCTGGACGCCTGAGCGGCCCCGGGGCGCCCCCGGGGCGGTCCGGCCCGGCCCTCCCGCTCGGTGGGGGCCGGGCCGGCCGGGATAAGGTCACGGGGCGAACCGATGTGCGGTGCGCGCGTGCAACCCGAGGAGCTGACGTGGGCGGAGCCGCCTCCCCCGAGACCGGTGCCGACACCGTGGACCCCCGCCGGGGCGCGGAACTCGCCGCACGCTGGTGGAAGTGGGCGCTGTCGGCCCCGGCGGAGCGCAGCCCGGTCGGCGACACCACCGGGGAGTTCGCCGGCTGGCGGCAGCCCGAGGACGTCTGGTTCCTGGCCGGCACCTACGGCGGTCGCGTGGTGCGCCGCTGCCCCATCGCCGCCGGCAGGCCGGTCTTCTTCCCGGTGTTCAACACCCAGCGCGTCGCCCTCGGCTTCTCCTCCGCGCCCTGGCGGGTCGAGGCCTCCGAGGTCGAGGCGACGCTGAACGGCGTCCCGCTGAAGGTGCACGAGTTCACCTCGAAGCGGTTCCTGGCGATGGGCATCCCGCGCGTCGCCTGGGGCCTGTGGTGCGCGCTCGACCCGCTGGCGCCAGGCCAGTACGTGCTGTCCGTCAAGGCGCAGGCCGGCGGATTCGGCATCGACACCACCTACCACCTGGACGCCGTCGAGTTCTGACCGCCCGCCCGTGCCCGCCCGGGTCAGACGTGCGCGAGCAGGTCCCGCAGCGGCGCCGGTTCCCGCCCGGGCTCCAGCGCCTCGACCAGCAGGTGCCCGTAACGGATCTTGCGACCCTTCTTGGTGCCCAGGAAGCGCCGCAACTGCCGCTCCGGCACGCCGCCCTGGTGGGCGGGCTGGCGGACGAAGGTCTGCCAGGCCGGGAGGTCCCCCTCGGCCTCGACGATCTCCTCCACCCTGGCGACGCCGAGCGCCCGGATCAGCTCCGCCTCCAAGTCCGCCACGCATACGAAGAACCCTTCGCGCGGCGCCCCGGCCCGGTCCAGCCCCCGTTCGTAGAAGCCCTGTTCGTTCTCGTCACAGAGCCCGGCGAGGCGCAGCCCCAACCCCGGCGGCCCGAGCAGGCCGGCGTAACGGGCGACGTTCATCGCCCCACCCATGGAGACCACGCACACCCCGTCGCCCGCGAGGTCCCGGCCGTGCCGGACGGCCAGCGTCTCGACGGCCGCGAGATCGCTCGGCCCTTCGACCAGGACCGCGGTCCGCACCCCCACCCGCTCGGCCAACTCCCCGGCCACCCGCCCGGAACCACCCGCCGCCCAGTCATTGACCGCGTCCCGGAACGCCTGCATGTCCGCCATGGGCCGATTCTGCTGCAGACCGCCGCACGGGGCGCGGCATTTTCACCATCGTTCTGTGGTGTCCCCCCGCAGGGTAGTGCGCGTGGGAAGTCGGCGGGTCCGACTTCCCACGCGGGGAGCGGTGGTACGGAGCCTCAGTCGAGGACGGCGATGGCCTCGATCTCGACGAGGTGCTCGGGGACGTCCAGGGCCGCGACGCCGAGCAGGGTGGCCGGTGGGGCGGCGGCGGTGCCGAGCTTCGCCTCGGCCCGCGCGATGCCCTCCATGAGCAGCGGCATCTTGTCGGGCGTCCAGTCGACGACGTGGACGGTCAGCTTGGCGACGTCGTCGAAGGACGCGCCCGCGCCGGCCAGGGCGGTGCCGACGTTGAGGTAGGACTGCTCGACCTGGGCCGCCAGGTCGTCCGCGCCGACGGTGGCCCCGTCGGCGTCCCAGGCGACCTGCCCGGCGATGTAGACCGTCCGTGTGCCGGAGGCGACCGCCACCTGGTGGTAGACGTCGATTCTGGGCAGTCCCTCGGGGTTCAGCAGGGTGATGGCCATGGCGGATTCCGCCTCCTCGTGCTCTCTTGCAGTGACTCAATCACCGTAGGAGAGTGGTCGCCGACGTGGAAGAACGCACTTTTCGGTGACGGGGGAACCTCATGGTGACCAAGCAGCTCAGGGGCGCGACGGCCCGCCCGATCAAGAAGGACGACGCGGATCTGGCCCGCGCGGACTCCCTGGCGCGGGAGATCTTCGCGGACATCGCCAACAAGTGGGCGCTGCTGATCGTCGAGACGCTGGGGGACGACACCCTGCGCTTCACCGAGCTGCGCGACGGGATCGAGGGCATCAGCCACAAGATGCTCACCCAGAACCTGCGCCTGCTGGAGCGCAACGGCCTGGTCGAGCGCACGGTGCACCCCACCGTGCCGCCGCGCGTCGAGTACACCCTCACCGAGCCGGGCCGGGGGCTGCGCGCCACGGTCGACGCCATGTGCGACTGGACCCACCGCCACCTGGGCGCCATCGAGTCGGCCCGCCACCGCTTCGACGGCGTCTGAGTGCCGAGTGGTCGGCTTCGGAAACGCTGTCGGAAATACCGGCGGCACGGGCCTTGTTGCCCGCCCTGTTGATCAACGAGGAGGAGACCCCCATGCCCGCGATCCTTCGGCCCCGCGCGCTGCGTCCCGGCGACCTCGTGGTCGTGACCGCGCCCTCGGGCCAGCTTGAGCCCGGTGAGGAGCCGCTGCTCGCCCGTGGCGTGGCGATGCTCGAACGGATGGGTTTCCGCGTGCGGGTCAGCCCGATGGTCGACCCGGCGCGGACCCGCTGGTGGGCGTCGGGCACTCCGGCGGAGCAGGCCGGGGAACTCAATGCGCTGCTCCGGGACCGGGAGGTCCGGGCCGTCGTCGCGCACACCGGCGGACAGGCGACCATCGGCTATCTCGACCTGATCGACCTGGACGCGATCCGGGCCGACCCGAAACCGATCCTCGGCTACAGCGACATCTCCCTGCTGCACATGGCGTTGCACGCCAGGACCGGCCTCGTCGGCTTCCACGCCGACATCGCCACCCACGGGTTCGGCGGCGACTGGTACACGCTGGGCGACGAGGCCCGCCGCTCCGAGCTCGTCGACCTCTACACCCGCGTGCTCACCAAGGCCGAGGCGCCGGGCGCGCTGCCGGGGATGGGGGCTTGGGAGACCTGGCGGCCGGGCCGCGCGCAGGGGCCGCTGTTCGGCGGTCTGCTGAACCGCCTGGTCCTCCTGCAGGCGACGCCGTTCGCGCTGCCCGCCGAACGGTTCGACGGCGCCGTGCTGTTCTGGGAGGAGGTGCAGCGGCCGGTCTCGCGGATCTGGAACGACCTGCAGACCCTGAGGCTGTCCGGAGTGCTGGACCGGATCGCGGGCATGGTGGTCGGCATCCCGACCGAGGTCGCGCCCTACGAGGGCGGCGGAGGGCGCGCGGAACTGCGCGAGGTGGTCCTCGATGTCCTGGGGCGGCGTGACATCCCGGTCCTCGCCCAGGTCGACTTCGGTCACACCTCGCCGAACCTGCCGCTGCCGATCGGCGTCCGCGCGGACGTGGACGCGGACAACCGGACGCTGTCCCTGATCGAGCCGGCGGTCGCGGAAGGCTGAGCGGGGCGCTGCTACCGGGGGAGCCCCGGCTGTCCCGGCTGTCCCGTCTGCCGACGGGCGAGGCGGCGGAGGACCGGGGGCAGGTAGTCGGCGTGCGGGCCCGGGAGGCCCGGGAGGTCCGTGGGGGAGCGGACGAAGGCCAGTTCGACCAACTCCCGCTCCGGGGGCGCGAGGGCGGTGAAGTGCTCCCGGAGGGTGGGCTCGGGGAGGGGCGGGGCGAGGAACAGCACGCCGACGCTCCCGTACTGGCCCCGGGTGACCGCCCAGAGCTCCAACTCCTGCGGGGTGGCGGCGACTCCGGTCTCCTCGGCGAGTTCGCGGACGGCGTCGCGGCGCAGGGCGGCGAGGTCGAGGCGCTCACCGTCGGGCGGGGGTTCGACGGAACCGCCGGCGAACTGCCAGCGCCCGGGGGCGGCGGTGGTGGGGGCCATCCGGCCGACGAGCAGGCGGCCGTCGTCGGTGGGCTGGACGACGCTGACGGAGAGGGACGCGGTGGGGGCGGTGGAGCTTGTGACGCGGCGCAGGGCGTAGTGGCGGTAGGGCACCCGGCACCAGGAGATGTGGAGTTCACCGGGGCGGGGCCACGAGGTGTCCGAGCAGGCCACCACCGGGCCGTCGAAGAGCGTGGGGTTGGCGAGGACCATGGTCGCCCAGACCTGGTCCCGGGCGCGCCGCTCCTCGACGGTGAGGCGAGGAGCGGCGACCTCGGCGAGCCTGATCCGGCGCACGCCGAGGACTTCCGAGAGCGGGGGCGGGGGCGGGGGCGGGGTGGCTGCGTCGGGCATCCGCCTATCGAATCAGCCGGAAGGCGTGCGGGTCAGCTCAACGCGGCGCTGTCTCAGAGGATGTCGAACTCGTCGTCCTGGACGGCGGTGACGAAGGCGTGCCAGGCGTCGGAGGGGAAGACGAGGGCGGGGCCGGCGGGGTCCTTGGAGTCACGGACGGGGACGACACCGGGGAAGTCGGGGGCTACCTCGACGCATGAACCCCCGTTGTTGCTGTAGGAGCTCTTGCGCCAGCGCACGGGGGTGGAGGCGTTCAGCTTCATGTCAGCCACGGTAGCGCGGCGCCCCAAGTAGCGTGCCCCGACCGGGAAATCCCGTCGGGGCACGCAATGAGCTCGCGTCAGATGGCGCCGAACTCGCTGTCCTGGACGGCGGTGACGAAGGACCGCCAGGCATCCAAGGGGAAGACGAGTGCGGGGCCGGAGGGGTCCTTGGAGTCGCGAACAGGCATGACACCGGTGTAGCCATCGGCAACCTCGATGCATCCGCCCCCGCCGTTGCTGTGTGAACTCTTGCGCCACTTGGCGCCTGATAGATCAACGTGCATGGCGTTCATGTTCCTTCCGTACTTCATGAATCATGGTCAGGCTGTCCGCCCGGGGAAGTGCGTCCACCAGGAGTCGATCGTACTTTCTTGCCCAGCCCGCGACGATCTCGCCATCCTGCTCCAGGTAGCCGCGTTGAAGAGTCTCGGTGTAGCCGACCATCGCCCGATTGGGCATGGTGAGCAGGGTTACCGGGTGTGAGAAGGGGCGCTCCTCGCCCAGGCTGAACGGTGCCACTTGAAGAACGACGTTCGGCTGAGCGGACAAACTCTCCAGGCGGGTCATCTGCTGCACCATGACGCGTGGGCCGCCGATCGGTCGGCGGAGGACAGCCTCGTCCAGGACGACGTGGATGGTTAGCGTTCGCTCAAGCAACTTCTGGCGAGCAGCGAGAAGTTGAAGTCGTTCATCGGCTTGAGTGCGAGTGGCCTCACCTCGGCGCACGATGGCAGCCTCGTACGCAGCGGAGTAGTCCGGGTGTTGGAAGACGCCCGGCACCATGCCCGTCTCGAAGAGCCGTATGCAGATCGCCTCGCGCTCCTTGGTGGTGTACTCCGGGAATCCCGGGATCAGGGCCCCGTTCTTCCAGCTCCACCACAGCAGCTCCAGTGCGCCACCGGTTGCCAGCGCCTCGTCGGCCCGCTGGACGAACTTTAAGCTCGGGGCTTGCTTTGCCGTCTCCACGTTCGAGATGTACACGCTGGAGTATCGAACTAGCGTGCCGAGTCCGACCTGTGTCAGTCCTCGTGCCTCGCGCAACCTGCGGAGTTGAACGGCGAAGGCCGCAAGGGGAGATGACGTTGGATCAAGGTTGACGCGCTTCAAGGTCGCCCCCACTTAAAGCAGTGTGAACTAGAGAGTTGAAGACCTTCCGATCGTAGCCCCTCCAGCTCCACCATGGATACGAGTCGTAGCGATCCCAATGCGCACCGCAATCAAGGAGCCCCCATGCCCTCCCGCCC
>NZ_JBHSOF010000040.1:0-86279 GCF_042656005.1 Kitasatospora misakiensis
TTTCACACCGACCCTCCGGGCGCTTCGTTCTTTCGTGTTTCCAGCTTATCAGACGATTTCCGCCCCGTTTCCCGGAGTTTCATTCAGCCGACTTCGCTTTCCACTTGCCACCGCTCTCTCGCGGCGACTCCGGAACTGTACGGGGACGGGACCGCCACATGCAAATCGTCCCGCCCCGCTGACGCGGGACGGGACGATCGGCGGTCGAACGCGCGTCAGACGCGGCCCATCTCCTCGGCGATGGCCGCCGCGAAGGCGTCGATGTCGGCCTCCGTGGTGTCGAAGGAACACATCCAGCGGACCTCGCCGGTGTGCTCGTTCCAGAAGTAGAAGCGGTAGCGCTTCTGCAGCCACTCGCTCACCTCGCGCGGGAGGATCGCGAACACCGCGTTCGCCTGGACCGGGCGGACCACGGTCACGCCGTCGATCCCGCGGACCGCGGCCTCCAGCCGGGCGGCCATGGCATTGGCGTGGCCGGCGTTGCGGAGGTAGAGGTCACCGGTGAGCAGGGCCTCGAACTGGACCGAGACGAAGCGCATCTTCGACGCGAGCTGCATCGAGGTCTTGCGCAGGAACTTGATGTTCCGGACCTTCTCGGGGTTGAGCACGACCACGCACTCGCCGAACAGCAGGCCGTTCTTGGTGCCGCCGAAGGACAGCACGTCGACGCCGACGTCCGTGGTGAAGGCGCGCAGCGGGACGCCGAGCGAGGCGGCGGCGTTCGCCAGGCGGGAGCCGTCCACGTGGACCAGCATGCCGAGCTGGTGCGCGTGCTCGACGATCGCCCGGATCTCCTCCACGGTGTAGAGGGTGCCGAGCTCGGTGCTCTGGGTGATCGAGACCGCGAGCGGCTGCGCGCGGTGCTCGTCACCGAAGCCCCAGGCCTGCTGGTCGATGAGCTCGGGGGTGAGCTTGCCGTCGGGGGTGGGGACGGTGAGCAGCTTGATGCCGCCCATCTTCTCCGGCGCGCCGCCCTCGTCCACGTTGATGTGGGCGCTCTCCGCGGCGACCACCGCGCCCCAGCGCGGCAGCAGCGCCTGGAGGGCGACGACGTTGGCACCGGTCCCGTTGAAGACGGGGTACGCCTCGGCCTTCTCGCCGAAGTGGCGGCGGAAGACGTCCTGGAGGTGGGCGGTGTAGTCGTCCTCCCCGTAGGCGACCTGGTGGCCGCCGTTGGCGAGGGCTATCGCGGCGAGGACCTCGGGGTGCACGCCGGCGTAGTTGTCGCTGGCGAAGCCGCGGACGGCGGGGTCGTGCCGCCGTTCCGCGTCCGTGTGCCCGGAGAGGGCCGCGGGGTCGGAGAAGTCGATCATGGGGCTGTCAGCCACAGGTGCTGTCCGTTCAGTTCTTCTGCGGGGCGGTCCCAGAGGCCCGCCAGGTGGGCGGCGAGGTCGGCGGTGTCGGTGAAGCCGGCGAACTTCGCCTCCGGCTTCTCGGCCCGCATCTCGGGACTGACCAACGCCTTGATCACCAGGATGGCAGCCGCGGCGGTGGGCTTGCCGTCCTCGGCGGTGGTCTCCTTGCGGAAGGAGTCCGCCATGGCGAGCGTCCAGGCCTCGGTGGCGGCCTTGGCGGCGGCGTAGGCGGCGCCGCCCGCGGTGGGCTTGTGCGCGGCGGCGGCGGAGATCATCGCGTACCGGCCGGACTCGCTGCGGACCAGGGCGGGCTGGAACGCCAGCGAGGTGTGCTGGAGGGTGCGCACGACGGTGTCGTGCAGGAAGTCCCAGTCGTCTATCCGGCTGTCGAAGAAGGTCTTGCTGCCGCGCCAGCCGCCGACGAGGTGGAAGACGCCGTCGACGTGGCCGTGCTCGGCCTCCAGGTGGTCGGCCCAGTCGTGGACCTCCTGCGGGTCGAGCAGGTCGATGACCTGGCCGCTGACGCGCGCTCCGCGCACGGCGATCCGGACCGCGTCGAGCGCGGCCTCCAGGCGCTGGGCGTCGATGTCGGCGCCGATGACGGTGGCGCCGTCGGAGGCGAGGCGGCGCAGCACGGCCTGGCCGGCCGGGCCGCTGGCTCCGGCGACGGCGATGACCTTGCCGGTCAGCGGCCCGTCGGGTGCGGTGGATGCGGTGGTCACGCGGCGACTCCCTGCAGGCCGGCGCCGGTGATGCCGGCGGTGGAGGCGATGACGCCGCCGAGCTTCTTCGAGAGGGCCTCGTAGAACATGCTCAGCGGGAACTCGTCGGGGAGCACAGCGTCGCACAGGGCCTTGTTGAGCGCCTTGCCGTCGGCGATGTCGAACGGCAGCGCGTCGGTGCCCTTCGCCCAGGTGGAGGCGGGGTGCGGGGTGAGGTAGCGGGAGACCAGCTCGTAGGCGGCGATCCAGTGGGCCGGCTTGGGGCGGTCGATGCCGTCGCGGTAGAGGGTCTCGATCTCGGCGCAGAGCGCGTTGGTGACCTGCGGGGCGCGCTCCCAGTCGATGCTGAGGCGGTTGTCGCGCCAGCGCAGCGCGTCGTGCTTGTGCAGGTAGGCGAAGAGCAGCTGGCCGCCCATGCCGTCGTAGTTGCGGACGCGGTCGCCGCTGACCGGGAAGCGGAAGAGGCGGTCGAAGAGGATCGCGTACTGGACGTCGCGGGCGTGCTCGTTGCCCTCGGTCTCCAGCTTCACCGCCTCCTTGAAGGTGGTGAGGTCGCAGCGGAGCTCCTCCAGGCCGTACATCCAGAACGGGCTGCGCTGCTTGATCATGAAGGGGTCGAACGGCAGGTCGCCGTGGCTGTGGGTCCGGTCGTGGATGAGGTCCCAGAGCACGAAGGTCTGCTGCGAGCGCTCCTGGTCCTCCAGCAGGCTCTGCGCGTCGGCGGGGATCTCCAGGTCGAGCAGCTCGACGGCGTTGGTGGAGACCACGCGGAAGCGGGCGGCCTCGCGGTCGCAGAAGATGCCGCCCCAGGTGAACCGCTCCGGCGCCTTGCGCACGGCCACGGTCTCCGGGAAGAGGACGGCGGAGTTGGTGTCGTAGCCGGCCGTGAAGTCGGTGAAGGTGATCGGTACGAACATCGGGTTGTCGAAGCGGGTCCGCTCCAGCTCGGCCAGCCACTCGGGCCAGACGACGTTCAGCAGGACGGCTTCGAGGTTGCGGTTCGGGTTGCCGTTCTGCGTGTACATCGGGAAGACGACCAGGTGCTGGAGGCCGTCCTCGCGCTGGTCGGCGGGCTGGAAGGCGAGCAGCGAGTCCAGGAAGTCGGGCTCCCGGTAGCCGGTGTCGGCCCACTTGGCGAGGTCCGTGTCGACGGCGGCCAGGTAGGCGGCGTCGTGCGGGAAGAGCGGGGCCAGCTCGGCGACGGCGGCGCGCACGGTCGCGACCAGCGGGTCGACGGTCTGGCGCTGCACGGCGGACAGGTCGATGGAGCCGTCCTTGGACTGCAGGGGCCGCAGGGTCTCCACGGCGTCCTTCAGGCGCAGCCAGGCCGGGTGCTCGGCGAGGTTCTGGGCCGGGGCGTCGGCCGCCACGGCGAGCCTTGGCGAAAGATTCTGCATCGGGGACTCACTTCGACAGGAGGGTTTTCGACGGGACCACCATAAGTACGAAAGGTTCTCCTGTTCAAGGGGGGTCTCGACGGCGGATCTGCGGTGACCTGGGGTGGAAGGCGCGTAACGGGCGCGTGAACAGCCTCGGGGATCTTCCGGACGGTGCGGGACGAAGCCTCCCAAGGCGACCATGCCGCGCGTGTCCGGGGCCCGCCACCGGGGGAGGTCCCACCCGACCGGTCCGCCTCTTCGTGTCCAGGAGCAGCACCATGCACCTCCCCCGCACATCCGCCGTCGCCGTCCTGCTCGCCGGTGCGCTGCTGGCCGCGGTCACCGGCTGTGCCGCCCGGGAGCCGGCGTCCGGCTCCGGTGCCGGCTCCGGTGCCGCGGCCTCCGGCGGCTCCGCCGACTGCGCGGCGGGCGCGCTGCCGACCCGGACGGCCGGGACGCTCACCCTCGGCACCGACAAGCCCGCCTACGAGCCGTGGTTCTCGGACGACCGGCCGGAGAACGGCAAGGGCTTCGAGTCGGCGGTGGCGTACGCGGTCGCCGCGAAGCTGGGCTATCCCCGGGAGAAGGTGTCCTGGGTGGTCGCGCCGTTCGGCAAGGCGACCTCGCCCGGCCCGAAGGACTTCGACTTCGACGTCAACCAGGTGTCGATCAGCGCCGAACGCCGTCAGGCGGTGGACTTCTCCTCCGGCTACTACGACGTCCGGCAGGCGGTGATCGCGCTGAAGGGGTCCAAGGCCGCGTCCGCCCGGAGCCTGGCCGACCTCAGGGGGGTCAAGCTGGGCGCGCAGATCGGCACCACCAGTCTGGAGGCGATCACCGACAGCATCCGGCCGTCCGCGCAGCCGGCCGTCTTCGACTCCAACGACCTCGCGAAGGCCGCGCTGAGGAACGGTCAGGTCGAGGCGCTGGTGGTGGACCTGCCGACGGCGTTCTACATCACCGGCGCCGAGGTGACCGAGGCCCAGGTGGTCGGTCAGCTGGCGGGCGCGGGCGGCGGGGGCGAGCAGTTCGGGCTGGTGCTGGACAAGGGCTCCCGGCTGACCGGCTGCGTCTCGGCCGCGGTGGACGCGCTGCGGGCGGACGGCACCCTCGCGCGGTTGGAGAAGGAGTGGCTCTCCGACGCCGTCTCGGCCCCCGTCCTGCCGTGAGCTCCGAGAACATGAGCGCCGAGGACGTGGGCACCAAGGACACGGGCACCTCCGTACGAGGGGACGCCGCCCCGGCGGGTTACCGGCCCTCGGCGCGCCGGCTGGCCCACGAGGCGTTCCGGCGCCGCCGGGCCCGCCGCTCGGCCCTGATCGCCACCGCCTCGACCCTGGTGACGGTCGTCGCGCTGGTGGCGCTGCTGGTCGGCTCGCCGGGCTGGCCGGCGGTGCGGCGGTCGTTCCTCAGCGCCGAGTACGCCCGGCAGGCCCTGCCCGAGGTGCTCAAGGGCCTGCGGATCAACCTGGAGCTGATGGCCGTCTGCGGGGTGCTGATCCTCGTCCTCGGTCTGCTGCTCGCGGTACTGCGGACGCTGCGCGGGCCGGTCTTCCTGCCGGTGCGGCTGCTGGCCACGGCGTACGTGGACTTCTTCCTCGGCCTGCCGATGATCATCTGTCTGCTGGTCATGATCACCGGCGTGCCGGCGCTGCGGCTGACCGGCGTCACCACCGACCCGCTGTGGCTGGGCGGCGCGGCCCTGGTGCTGACGTACGCGGCGTACGTGTCCGAGGTGTTCCGGGCCGGGATCGAGTCGGTGCACCCGAGCCAGCTGGCCGCCGCCCGCTCGCTGGGCCTGTCCCACGCGCAGGCCATGCGGTTCGTGGTGCTGCCCCAGGCGGTGCGGCGGGTGGTGCCGCCGCTGCTCAACAACCTGGTCAGCCTCCAGAAGGACACCGGGCTGGTGTCGATCGGCGGGGTGATCGACGCGGTCTACGCGGCGAAGATCATCAACGGCCGGTCGTTCAACTCCACCCCGTACCTGGTGGCGGCGCTCGTCTTCGTCGTGCTGACGATCCCGCTGACCCGGTTCACCGGCTGGCTGACCGCGCGGATGAACCGCCGGCAGTACGAGGGGAGCATGCCGTGACGGATCCGGTGCCCGACGGCGGGCCGGTGCTGCGGCTGGAGGCCGTGCGCAAGACCTTCGGCGACGGCCAGGTGGTGCTCCGCGACGTCGGGCTGAGCGTCCCGGAGCACTCGGTGACGGCGCTGATCGGCGCGTCCGGCTCCGGCAAGTCGACGCTGCTGCGGTGCGTCAACCTGCTGGAGCCGATCGACGACGGCGCGGTCTTCCTGGACGGCGCCGAGATCACCGACCCGCGGGTGGACGAGGACGCCGTGCGGCGGCGGATCGGGGTGGTGTTCCAGGCGTACAACCTTTTCCCGCACCTGACCGTGCTGGAGAACGTGACGCTCGCCCCGCGCCGGGTGCACGGCGTGCCGCGCGCCGAGGCGGAGGAGCGGGCGCTGGAGCTGCTGGACCGGCTCGGGCTGGCGGCCAAGGCGGGCGCGTACCCGGACCGGCTCTCCGGCGGGCAGCAGCAACGGGTGGCGATCGTCCGGGCGTTGGCCACCGGGCCGCGACTGCTGCTGCTCGACGAGATCACCGCGGCGCTCGACCCGGAGCTGGTCGGCGAGGTGCTGGCGGTGGTCCGCGATCTGAAGGAGCGGGGCATGACGATGCTGCTCGCCACGCACGAGATGGGTTTCGCGCGCGAGGTGGCCGACCAGGTCTGCTTCCTGGACGGCGGGGTGGTGCTCGAACAGGGGCCGCCGGAGCGGGTGTTCGGGGCTCCGACCGAGGAGCGGACGCGGCGGTTCCTGAGCCGGGTGGTCGCCTCGGGCCGGCTCGCCCGCTGACCGGACCCCCGGGCCGCCCGGCGCCCGTCGGCGGGTCGCACCACGGCGGGCACCACCGTGCGCCCCCGCGCACGCCCTGCTGCGCACGGCGCCGAGCGGTGATCGTGGACGGTACGCCCGTCCGCGCCGTCCGGGAGGCCGCCGTTGCACGGTCCAGACCTGGTCAGCTGGCTGCTGGCCGCCCTCACCGCAGCCTCCGGCGGCTACTGCCTCTCCCGGCTGCGCCGTGCGCCGTGCGCACCCGCGGCGGTCCCGGCCTCGCCCGGCGCCGGGCACAGCAGGGCGCACGCCCATCAGTCGGAACACGAGTCGGGCCATGCGTCGGGCCATGCATCGGGCCACGAGTCGGACCTCGCCGAGGGGCTGATGGGCTGCGGCATGGCGGCCATGGCGGTCGCCGGGACGGCCGTGCCCGGCGAGGTCTGGGCCTGGGTGTACGGTCCGCCCGCCGTACTCCTGCTGCTCGCGGCCGTCCGCCGGCCGGACCGGCGGGCACACCGGCTGCACCACGCGGTCGGGGCGCTGGCGATGACCTACATGGCCCTGGCGATGACGGCCGGGCCCGGGCACGCCGGGCACCACGCGGCGGCCGGCTGGCCGGCGCTGACCGGCGCCCTGCTCGCCTACTTCGGCGGGTACGCGCTCTGGTCCGGCAGCCGGCTGCTGAGCGGCTCCGGCGGCACGGTGGCGGCGGTCTCGACCGGACTGCCCCGGGCCTGCCGGCTCGCGATGGGCATCGGCATGTTCGCGATGCTCCTGACCATGTGACGACCGCCCGGCGGCGGCGCCGGCGGGTGTCGTGGCGTTGGTCACTGGGTGGCCGAAAGCCGTGCCACCCGGCCCCGGCAGCGCATAGGTTGACGGGAAGCGCAATGTCGCGCTCCGTGCGTCCCCGGGGAGCCCATGCCATGACGGCCCTGCTCGGTCTGCTGCTGCTCGGACTGCTGCTCGCGACCGTCGCGCCCCGGCTGCTGACCCGGGCGCGCTGGGTGGAGCGGGAACCGGTCGTGGCGCTGCTGGTCTGGCAGTGCCTGGTGGTGGCGGTGGTGCTGTGCTGCGCGCTGGGCCTGGTGCTCGCCACGATGGCCGCCCTGCCCGCCCTGCGCGCGGTGCTCTTCTCCTGCGCGCCGACCGGTGTCGAGGCCGCGTACGGGCTGCACAACGCCGAGGGCTGGGGCCGGCTCTGCGCGGCGGTGCTGGCGGCGGGCGGGCTGCAGACGGTGGTCGCGCTGACCCGCGAGGTGCGGACGGCGAAGGCGCTGCGCGCCCGTCGGCACGCCCGACTCGCCGAGCTGTCACCGCCGTTGCCGGAGTCGATCGAGCCGGCCTCGGGCGCGGGCGCCCGGCCGCGCCGGGAGCGGCTGGTGGTGCTGGAGGACGTCCGCCCGGAGGCGTGGTCACTGCCGGGGCACGACTCCCGGCTGGTGGTCACCACCGGGGCGCTCCGGCAGCTGACCGACCGGGAGTTGGCGGCGGTGCTCAGCCACGAGCGCGGTCACGTCCGGGCCCGGCACCACTGGCTGGCGCAGGGCGCGCAGGCGCTCGCCTCCGGGTTCCCCGGAGTCGGGGTGTTCAGCGCCTTCCGGGACCAGGTGGGCGAGTTGGTGGAGCTGGCGGCGGACGACCGGGCGGCGCGCCGGCACGGACGGCACACCACGGCCCTGGCGCTGGCCGAGATCAACCTGGGGCGCGGGGTGTTCGGCGGCTGCCCGCCCGGTCAGGCACAGTCCCCGAAGCGGGTGGACCGGCTGCTGGCGGGGCGGCCGCGGCTCTCCGTACCGCACCGGCTGCAGCTGACCCTGGCCGCCCTGGCGGCGCCCGCCGCGGTCGTCCTGCTGGCCGCCGCACCGGGCCTGCTCGCCCTGCACTGAGCCGGTCGCGCGGCCATCACCCCCTCCGCGCGGGAGGATTGACGACACGTCAGCTGTCGGCCGGCGGGCAGGTGTCCACCGGGTCGTCGGCCAGGGTGAGCGAGAGCACCTCGCGGTGCAGCCCCCGGGCCTCGGCGTAGCGCCGGCGGCCCTCCTCGGTGAGCGCGACCTTGATGCCGCGCCGGTCGGCGGTGCACATCGCGCGGGTGACCAGGCCGGCCTTCTCCAGCCGGCCGATCAGCCGGGAGAGCGCGCTCTGGCTGAGGTGCACGGTGTGCGCGAGCTCCTGCACCCGCAGGCCCTTGTCGCCGCTCTCGCAGCCCTCGACGAGGCGTTCCAGCACCTCGAACTCGCTCATGCCGAGACCGTGCTTCTCGCCGAGCTCACGGTCGAGCAGGCAGGCGGTCTGGGCGTGCCGGGCGAGCAGGTCGCGCCATTGGGCGACCAGGCCGGCCTCCGCCGGGGAGTCGAGTTCAGCCACGCCGCCACGCTATCACAGCGTCCACAACTTATGCGTTAACATCATATTCACTTGCATTGAATGCACGTGCATGTAGTCTCTTGCGTCATGACCACAGCGACCACCACGACTCCCGACGATTCGTCACATGCCGGTGACCACTGGACTCCCCGGCTCTGGGGCACCCTGATCGTGCTCTGCGCCGCGCTCTTCCTGGACGCCCTGGACATCTCGATGGTGGGCATCGCCCTGCCGTCGATCGGCTCCGAACTCCACCTCTCCACCTCCACCCTCCAGTGGGTGGTCTCCGGCTACGTGCTCGGCTACGGCGGCCTGCTGCTGCTCGGCGGCCGCACCGCCGACCTGCTCGGCCGCCGCCGGGTCTTCCTGACCGCGCTCGGCGTGTTCGCCGCCGCCTCCCTGCTCGGCGGCCTGGTCGACGACGGCGGCCTGCTGATCGCCGCCCGCTTCCTCAAGGGCGTCGCGGCCGCCTTCACCGCGCCGGCCGGACTGTCGATCATCACCACGACGTTCCCCGAGGGCCCGGCCCGCAACCGGGCGCTGTCGATCTACACCACCTGCGGCGCCAGCGGCTTCTCGCTCGGCCTGGTGCTCAGCGGCCTGCTCACCGCGGTCGGCTGGCGCTGGACCTTCCTGATGCCCGTCCCGATCGCGCTGCTCGCCCTGATCTTCGCCGCCCGACTGCTCCCCCGCCAGGTCGAGGAGAAGGCCGCCGGCCGCTACGACGTGCTCGGCGCGATCACCGGCACGTCCGCCGTCCTGCTGCTGGTCTTCACCGCGACCGAGGCGCAGGGCGCGGGCTGGCTCAGCCTGCGCACCCTCGGCTCGCTGGCCGCCGTGGTGCTGCTCGTCGCGGCCTTCCTGGTGATCGAGAGCCGTACCGCGCACCCGCTGGTGCGCCTCGGCATCTTCCGCAACGGCTCGGTCGCCCGGGCCAACGTGATCGCCTTCGCGATGGCCGGCGCGTACGGCGGCTTCCAGTTCGTCGTCACGCTCTACCTCCAGGACCTGCTCGGCTGGTCGGCCCTGGCAATGGCGCTCGGACTGCTCCCGGCCGGCGCGATGATCGCCCTCTCGGCGCCGTTCATGGGCCCGGTGGTGGACCGCTTCGGCACCGGCCGACTGCTGCCGATCGGCCTGCTCGCCCTGGTCGGCGCGTTCGCGCTGTTCCTGCGGCTGGACGCGCACAGCTCGTACCCGGCGCTGGTGCTCCCCTCGATCGTGCTGCTCGGCGTCGGCTTCGCGCTCGCCTTCCCCTCGGTGAACATCGCGGCCACCGACGGGGTCGCCGACGAGGAGCAGGGCCTCGCCTCCGGTCTGGTGAACACCGCGATCCAGGTGGGCACCGCGGTCGTCCTGGCCGGCGCGACCGCGATCATCACCGCCGGCAGCGGCGGCGGCACCGGCGCCGAGGCCCAGCTGGACGGCTACCGGCCGGCGCTGCTGTTCGTCACCGGGGTCGCGCTGCTCGGCCTGGTGATCGCCGTCGCGGGCGCCGCGCTCGACCGGCGGAAGAAGGCAACTCCCCTGCCGGTACCGGACTATGATTATCCGTCAGGAGGCCGGGAGGACCTGGCCGAGCGACGCGACGGGATCCTCAGCAAGAACTGAGCGACGGCAGGGGTTCCACGACGGCAGAGGTTCCACGACGCCCGGATCCACCCCAGGTCCTCGCCGTCGGGCAAGGCGCCGGCTCTACCAAACCCCCGTGTTGGTAGGGCCGGCGCCTCTCCGTACGAGCCGAACCTGACCGCCCGGCCGAATGCCGGACGCCACGGTTCGGTCGCCGGCCCGGCCAGTATATTGGCCGCCAGCCAACGAATGTACGGAGCAGACACGATGGCACCTCGCGGGGATTCGGTCAATGAGGAGATGCGCCAGCGGTCCCGGCGGCGCATCATGCGGGCCACCGTCGAGCTCGTCGACCAGCGCGGATACGCCGGCACCACGCTGACCGACATCGCCGAGCGGGCCGGGCTCGCGCGCGGCCTGCTCTCCTACTACTTCGACGGCAAACGGCTGCTGATGCAGTCGGCCACCCACCGGATGATGCACCAGGCGCTCTCCACCGCCCTCGACGAGCTGACGCCCGACGCGGGCCCGGAGGCCCGGCTGGCCCGGGCCATCGACGCGGTGCTGAGCCTGGCCATGGAGCACCCGCGGGTGATGCGCTCCCATCTCGCGCTGATCCTCGACCCGGACAGCGGCGCCTTCGTCCAGGACCCGGAGCAGCAGCAACTCGGCGCGATCCTCCAGGGATTACTGCTCGACTGGGGCGCGCCCGACCCGGCGGCCGAGCACGCGGTGCTGCGCAGCGCGCTGATGGGCGGGTGCATAGGCGTGCTGCTGCCCGGGGCGGAGGTCCCGCTGGCGCCGATCCGCGCCGACCTGTTCCGCCGCTACGACCTGCCCTGGCACCTGGGCCTCCCGCCGCAGCCCTTCCCGCCGGAACGGGAGCGGGCGCCGGCCCGCGGCTGAACCGCGGCGGCCGGCGCCCGCTCCCTCCGTCGAACTCCGGGCAGGCGCCCGGACTCGACACCCGGATTCGACGCCCGGGTCAGCGCTCCTTCAGGATCGAGGCCAGCAGGTCGATGGTGCGCTCGGGCGTGAGGCTGTCCACGCAGAGCCGCTCCATGACCTGGATGTAGGCGTCGACGTCGTCGCGCTTGTCGAGGTACAGCGCGCTGGTCAGCTGCTCCAGGTAGACGACGTCCGCGAGGTCCTGCTCGGGAAAGCGCAGGATGGTGAACGCGCCGGACTCACCGGCGTGCGCACCGAAGCGGAACGGCATGACCTGGATGACCACGTTGGACTGCTCGGCGGCGTCGATCAGGTACTGGACCTGGCCGCGCATCACCTGGGGGCCGCCGACCGGACGGCGCAGCGCGGCCTCGTCGATGACCGCCCAGAGCCGCGGGCTGCCGCCCTCGGTGAGCAGCTTCTGACGCCGCATGCGCAGGCTGACCCGGCGCTCGACCTCCTCCTCGCTGATCACCGGCCGACTCTGGCCGAAAACCGCTCTCGCGTACTCCTCGGACTGCAGCAGGCCGGGGACGAACTGGACTTCGTAGGTGCGGATGAGGGCAGCCGCCTCCTCAAGCCCGACATAGGTCTGGAACCAACCCGGCAGGACGTCGTTGAAGCTGTGCCACCAGCCCGACTTGTTGGCCTCGCGGACCAGGCCGAGCAGCGCCTCGCGTTCGAGGCCGTCGTCCACGCCGTAGAGGCTGAGCAGGTCGGCGACGTCGCGTTCCTTGAAGCTGACGCGGCCGAGTTCCATGCGGCTGATCTTGGACTCGGAAGCCCGGATCGCGTAGCCCGCGTCCTCGCGGGTGATGCCGCGCGTCTCTCGGAGCCGGCGCAGCTGGGAGCCGAGGAGGATCCGGCGGACCATCGAGCCGCCGCCCGGCTGAACTGTGGTCATGCGGTCCTAACCTCCACGTAGGGCAAACAGCGCACAGTCTGCCATCAGTTGAGCGCTCACGGTGCCGATACTGACGGATGTTCCTATCAGTTCCGTACTCCGCACACCAGGATGCACGTGCATCCGGCGCTTGCATATGCCATTTGAACGACTGCACGTGAATCGACTCTTGCATCTGCTGTGAGCGCAGAGCACGATGGTGCACGTGCACCTGCACATCCCTGGCAATCCCGCGGGCTCCGCGTCGACCCCACGCGCGATTCCGTGCACCGGCCCGGTAGCGCCCCCGCGCCTCCGGGCCCACGTGCGCGCGCGCCTGAAGGTCGAGAGGCGGTCGCGCGGCCTAGCGAGTCGGAGGTGACCGGCATGACCCCGGCGGGTCCAGCCGTGTCGGCCCCCTTATGGGAGGAGCTCTTCATGAGCACCGGAACGGCTTTGGCAGTCGACCCCCATGTGGTCACGTGTACGCTCGCTCCCCGCTATGAAGCCGTCAGAACCGCGCGCGACTTCGCCAGGACCGCCCTCCACCGCTGGGGGCTGGGCGAGCTCTTCGACGACGTCGCGCTGGTGGCCTCGGAGCTGGTGACCAACGCGCTGCGGCACGCGATCGGCGCATGCCCCAGCACGGTGGGCGACTACGACTTTCCCACGCAACCGACGCCCGAGGGCCGGCTGCCGATCCGAATAAGCCTCGTGCACCGCGCGCCCCAGGTGGTCTGCGCGGTGAGCGACCCCAGCAGCATCGGCCCGGTGGCCCGGGAGGCGGACTTCGTGGCGGAGTCCGGTCGCGGCCTGCACCTGGTCGACTCGTTCAGCCACTCCTGGGGCTGGCACCCGCTGGGCGGCGGCAAGGTCGTCTGGGCGCTGTTCGAGGCGGAGGAGGAGAGCCGACGACCGGCCCCCCTCGCCGAGTTCGGCGGACGGCACCGGCGCTCGGCCTGACCGCGCGTCCGACGACGACTCCGACCGCGGCACACCACACCCCGGCGGGCCTCGTCCCGGTACCGACCATCCACCCCGGCGACGGCGACCGGCGGCCCTCGGGCAGCGGGCACCGGCAGCCTTCCGGCGGTGGCGTCCCCTCCGATCCGCGTGCGGCGGCTCGGTACGGCGGCGGCGACAGCGGCAGAGACCGCGACCGGACGCCGTGGCGGTTGCGGCACCTCCCGGGCGGCACCCCGGGCCGGACCACCCGCAGCCGGACCCGCCAGAAAAAGACAAAGGCCGTCGTGGTGTCAGCACCCACGACGGCCCCCCGATGGTGAAGCCGATGGCCGGTCAGACCGCCAGGTGGTCGAACTCCCCGTCCTTGGCCCCCAGCAGCAGTGCGGCGATCTCGGCCCGGGTGTAGATCAGCGCCGGACCGTCCGGGAAGCGCGAATTGCGCATCGCCACCTCGCCCCCCGGGAGGGCGGCGAACTCGACGCAGTTGCCCTGAGAGTTGCTGTGCAGGCTCTTCTGCCAGACCACGCCCTCGAGGTCCGTAGCGGCCATCCCGTTGTACGGGTCGTACGTGTGATGCGCGTCGTGCATAGAAATCTCCCGAAGAGCTCCGGAGTGGGTCGTTCAGCTCGGCGCCCCGGCCCCCGCCAACGACCGGGCCGGCCCCGTACCGGCCCGGCACAACGCCTCACTTGACGCGATGATAGCTCCAGTGCACGTGCATCAGCACGGGACATTGCAGGTGCACGGGCTCTTCGACACCGAACTGGAACTCTTCGCGAAGAGCCCTCCCGGCGGCACGTAAGCGGACATAGCCGACTGAATCGGCAAGCCGCCGATAACCGCCCGTAGGCGACCCCCCGCTGAATGTTGATCTTCGGACGCCGGGAGTCGCCCTTTCGTGACGCTCCGTCAGGTGAGTCGTATGCTGTGAGACATCTCACGCGCCACCCCGGCAACGGAAGGCCCGTTCCGGCGCATCTGCGTGGGTACCGGGAGAACCGCCGACCGGTGGCCGGTTATGTCCGGTTTTCGGACCGGTGGTCCCCCTCGGTACGGCAGCCGACTGCGGGCCGGGCGGGCCGATGTCCTACGATCTCCGCCATGAGCACCGCAGCCATCCCGGGCGCGCCACTGCCCGTCCGCACTCCAGGCTCCCGTGCGCGGGGGCGCCACCGCCGTCCCGAGCGCCCCGAGATCCCGGCCGGTTCCCCGGCCCTGCTGCTCGCCGTCCCCGCGGCCGCCGGGCCGGAATCCCGGTCCGTGGTCGAGGAGCTGCTGTCCATCGTCCGCAGCGAGCAGAACGGCGTCCTGACCGTCGCCGGCTACCTCGCGGCCGACGGGACCGACGGCGAGCGCACCGTCGCCGAGCTGCTGGCCGAGGCGGCCGAGGCCGGCCTGCCGGCCCCGATCGTGGTGCCGCTGGCGCCCGGCCCGCACGACTTCCTCCCCGAACTGCACGCCCTCGCCGCCGAGTACGGCGCCCCCGTCACCGACGCGCTGGGCCCGCACCCGCTGCTCGCCGAGGCCGTCCACGTCCGCCTCTCCGAGGCCGGTCTGGCCCGGGCCGACCGCGCCCGGCTCTTCGCCATCGCGACCGCCGCCGACGGCGTGGTGCTCACCACCGTCGGCGGGCAGGCCGCGGCCGACGCCGCCGGCATCACCGGCATGCTGCTGGCCGCCCGGCTCGCCGTGCCGGTCGTCCCGGCCGCGCTGGACGTGCCCGGCTCGGTCGCCGAGGCCGTCGCCCACCTCAAGGAGATGGGCGCCCAGAACCCGGCGCTCGCCCCGCTGGTGATCGGCCCCGAGGCGGACGCCGAGCTGCTCGCCACGGCCGCCGAGGAGTCCGGCTGCCCGTCGGCCGCGCCGCTGGGCGCGTACCAGGCGGTGGGCCAGCTGGTCGCCTCCACCTACCTGGCCGCGCTGCCGGCCGTCGACCCCGCGCTCGCCGTCGAGGACGCCGAGGACGCCGGCCCGAGCGGCGGCGGGCGGCACGCCGCCCAGTAACGGACACCTCGCCGGAGGGCCCGGAACGGTCACCCCGTTCCGGGCCCTCTCGGCACTACCGCTCGCCGACCCGCGTGACCGGATCCCGCGGCGCGGCGGCACGGCTACCGCCCGACCCTGGTGGTGGGCGCGGCCGCGTCCTTCAGTCTCAGCGCGGGGACCTGCACCGGCCGGGACTGGCCGGCCAGGGTCGGCACCGGCGCGGCGGCGGCGTTCCACTTCGGCTGCGCGTCGCCCTCCTCGCCCGCCCGGCGGACCTTGAGCACCTCGGTCGACCCGGTCCGGCGCAGCAGGATGTTCTTGGGCGCCCCGGCCTCCGGGTCCAGCCAGAGCTCGTTGCCGCCGAACTCGCAGTCCAGCAGCAGGACGTCGTCCGGCTTGCCGTCGGCCCCGGCCCGGAAGGCGACCCCGGCCCGGCGGTAGCCGGTGAACCGGGTGCGGCTGAAGGTGACGGACTCCCCGGCGAGTTCGTGCCGGGCGGTGGAGACCGCGAAGTCGCTGAGCCCGGCCGCGTCGATCAGCAGCCCGTCGAAGACGCTGCCCTTGTCCCGGCCGAGCGCGTGCAGCGCCACTCCCCCGCCCGCGTTGCCGTACAGCACGCTCGCGGTGTAGTCGAAGTCGTTGAGGTAGGCGCCGTGCTCGATGCCCCAGCCGCCGTTGTGGTAGGCGGCGAACTCGGTGACCACGTGGTGCCGCTGGGCGTTGAGCCAGACGAAGATGCCGTCCTGCAGGTTGTTGTGGGCGAGGCAGCGCTGGAAGGTCCAGACGCCCTCGCTGTTCTCCGGCCACTCGAAGCCGGAGGCGCCGTTGGCGCCCTGCACGCCGACCGCGACGCAGTCCAGGGCCTTGCCCCCGGTGCCCGCGCCGAGGTTGAAGCCGGTCAGCCGGTAGGCGCGGGGGTTGGGTTCGAGCAGGGTACGGGAGGCCACGCAGGACTCGTAGACGATGTCGTCGGAGGGCTGCTGGGGGGTTCGGGTGTCCAGCGGGCCGTCCCACCAGTAGGCGTCCTCCCAGGTCTCGTGGCTGACGCAGCTGCGGAAGGTGATGCCGTGGCTGGCGTGCGGCACGAAGGCGTGGCTGCCGGCGTCGCGGACCACCACGCCCTCGACGACGGTGCCCCGGGTGGCGTCGCCGAGCCGGTGGAAGTGCAGACCGTACCGGCCGAGCACCGGCGCGGTGACCGGTGCGGTGCCGTCCGGGCCCCGCCAGGTCTCCTTGGTGTCGGCGCGCGGGCCGACCCAGCGCAGCGCGGCGTGCCGGACGTCGGCCCGGCGGGAGCTGGTGAGGTGGACGTGGGCGCGGCCCTTGGCGGTGCCCTCGACCCGGACGCTGCGGGTGAGGTTGAGCAGTTCGGCGCCGACGGTGACGCCTCCGCCGGCCGCGACCCGGGGGTGCGGGTGCTTGAGCGGGGTCTCCAGGGTGACGGTGGTTCCGCTGACGGACCGGAGGGTGACGAGGTCGTAGCGGGCGGCGAAGCCGTCCTGGTCGGGCGGGCCGGTCGGGGTGACGGCCAGTTCGTCGCCGGGGAGCCAGCCGGCGGGCGGGGCGGCCAGGTTGACGACGGTGTCGCCGGCCTTGAGGTCGCGGTCGGCGCGGACCCAGGCGGTCTTGGCAGCGCCGTCCAGCCGGAGGTAGCCGGCGCCGGTGACCCAGAGGCCGACGTCGGTGTCGACCACCGTCATGCCGTCGCCCTTGAAGCGTTTCTCGTCGACGCCGGGGAAGCGCAGTGTGTGGGTGTGGTCCCCGTCGGGGGCGAGGGCGAGGGTGCCGCGGATCTCGACGTTGCCGGCGGCGGCGAGGGTGAGGGTGCGGTCGGCGGCGAAGGTGAGGCTGCCGCCCGGCTCCACCAGCAGGGAGCCGACCTCGGCGTCGGTGTCGAGCAGGACCTTGTCGGTGATCCGCACGGCGCTGCGCGGGCCGGGTGGGCCGCCGCCCCAGCCGGCCCGGTCGGACCAGCGGCGGCCGCCCTGGTCGACGGTGGGCGCGGGGGCGGGCTGCTCGGGGGGTCCGGCGCCCGGGGCTCCGGTGCCGCCCGGCGGGGCGGCGCCGTGGCCGCCGCCCGGGCCCATCGGGCCGGCCGCTCCGGCCGGGGGCGTCCCGACCACGGCGGCCGGGGTGACCAGCCGGGTCTCCCCGGTCAGCGAGCGGCGCAGGATCTCCTCGCCGCTGATCGCCGCGAAGGCGGTGCCGACGGCGAGCCAGCGCAGTAATCCGCGACGGCTTACGGGAGTTCGGGGTAGTTCGGGCGGGATGTCCACTCTGCGGTGTTTTGCCCGGCGATGCGCTCCGCGCGGCCGGGCGGCCGGTCGAGCGGCGTCCGGCTCCTCGTCACTGCCCATCGGTGCGTAGCCCTCCCCCCAGACGGCTGCGGCGGCGTCGGCGCGCTGCCGACGTTCTGAAGCATAGGCAGTTGTGTTGACCAGGACGGGCGTTACCGGAAATCGGTCATTTCTGATCATGAAGGACAGCCTCTCAGCACGGTTTTCGTAAACCGTGACGACCGTCACACATGTTTGCGGTTTGAACTCGCCTCTGCTTAACGTGCTCCCGTTCGTGGCCACACGGACCCAGCTCGTTCGCAACGCCGAGTCCTGCCGTCGGGCGTGCTGGCAGTGCAATTTGCACCACGGCAGGAGCGGGGGAACCACAGGTAGTTCGCCCAGGACCGGTCCTCGGACCGGACCCGGGCTAGGGGTGAAGCCGCGTCCACAGCGCGGCCGGGCAACTCCGGCCCGAATCCGACAGCTCACCTCGCAGGCGTGGGAGAGGACCACGTCTTCATGCTGCACACCAACGGCACCCGTCTGTCCGGCCGTACCCGTCGCGCGATCGCCGCCCTCGGCGTCGCGGGCATCGGCCTCACCATCCCCTGCCTCACCGCCGGCACCGCCTCGGCCGCCTCCGTCGCCACCTGGGACAAGGTCGCCCAGTGCGAGAGCACCGGCAACTGGAGCATCAACACCGGCAACGGCTTCTACGGCGGCCTCCAGTTCACCAACTCCACCTGGGCCGCGTTCGGCGGGACGTCGTTCGCCCCGCGCGCCGACCTCGCCACCAAGGACCAGCAGATCGCGATCGCCGAGAAGGTGCTCGCCGTCCAGGGCCCCGGCGCCTGGCCGGTCTGCTCGATCCAGGCCGGTCTGACCAAGGGCGGCACCCCGGCCGCCGTGGACACCACGACCGCCGCCAAGCCCGCCGCCCCGGCCCCGGCCCCGGCTGCCAAGCCGGCCGCCCCGGCCCCGGCCGCCCAGCCCGCCGCCCCCGCCGCCAAGGCCCCCTCCGCCGACGCCGCCCAGCAGCGCTCCGGCGGCCAGGACTGGCAGAAGTGGCGCCAGCAGGACGGCCAGCAGGCCACCGGGGACTACACCGTGGTCGCCGGCGACTGGCTGTCCTCCATCGCCGACAAGAACGGCGTCCAGGGCGGCTGGGAGCGGCTGTACGAGCTCAACCGCGCCACCCTGACCAAGGGCCCGCACACCATCTACCCGGGCCAGCACCTGACCCTGGGCGACCACACCAAGACCCAGGCCTCCGCCACCGACCAGTCCGGCCAGGGCTTCGACTGGTTCAACCGTGCCAAGGGCGCGCAGAACGGCACCGCCACCGCCACCGACGCGTCCGCCGTGACCCAGGACAAGGCCCAGGGCCAGCCGGCCGCCAAGCCCGCCGCGAAGGCCGAGACCCCGGCCCCGGCCGCCGCCACCGGCAGCATGGCCGCAGCCGTCGCCTTCGCCCAGTCGAAGGTCGGCCAGGCCTACGTCTACGGCGGCACCGGCAACGGCGGCTGGGACTGCTCCGGCCTGACCCAGGCCGCGCTGCGCGCCGCGGGCATCTCCGTCCCGCGCGTCGCCGCCGACCAGGCCGCCGCGTCCACCCACGTCTCGCTGGACGCCCTCAAGGCCGGCGACCTGCTGTTCTGGTCCAACAACGGCCAGGACTCCGGCGTCTACCACGTCGCGCTCTACACCGGCGACGGCAAGTACATCGAGGCCGCCAACCCGAGCGTGGGCGTGCGGGTCCAGACCGTCGCCAACTTCGCGCCGGACTTCGCCGGCCGGGTCTGACCGGTCTGACCGGTCCGACCGGCGCACCGCCGGTAGGACCGCACCACCGCCAGGCCCGTGCCCCCGGGGAGCAGTCGCTCGCTACCCGGGGGCCGCGGCATGCCCGGGCTCCGGACGGCCCGATCGCCCAGGAGGGCTGAGCGGGAACGCCGAGGGCCCGGGGAGCATGTCGCTCCCCGGGCCCTCGTGGTCTGTCCTCAGCGCGCGCGGGCGCCGGTCGAGCCGCGCATCACCAGCTCCGGCTGGAACATGAACTCCCCGCGCTGGACGGCGTTCCCGCCGACCTCCTCCAGCAGGGCGTCCACGGCCGCGGTGGCCATCGCCTCCACGGGCTGGCGGACGGTGGTCAGCGGCGGCTCGGTGAACGCTATCAGCGGCGAGTCGTCGAAGCCGACCACCGAGACGTCCTGCGGCACCGACAGGCCCCGCTGACGGACCGCCCGGATCGCGCCGAGCGCCATCATGTCGCTGCCGCAGACGATCGCCGTGCAGCCCTTGTCGAGCAGCGCCCCGGCCGCCGCGTGCCCGCCCTCCACGCTGAACAACGTGTGGTGGACGAGCTCCTCGGCCTGCTCCGGCGTGTACCCGAGCACCTCCCGCAGGGCCGCGGTGAAGCCCTCGATCTTGCGCAGCACCGGCACGTACCGCCGCTGCCCGACGGCCAGGCCGATCCGCTCGTGGCCGAGTTCGGCCAGGTGCTGGACGGCCATCCACATCGCGGCCCGGTCGTCCGGCGAGATGAACGGCGCGTCGATCTTCTCGCTGTAGCCGTTGATCAGCACGAACGGCACCCCGCGCCCGGCCAGCCGGGCGTAGCGGTCGTGGTCGGCGGTGCTGTCGGCGTGCAGGCCGGAGACGAACACGATGCCCGCCACGCCCCGGTCGACCAGCATCTCCACCAGTTCGTCCTCGGTGGAGCCGCCCGGGGTCTGGGTGCAGAGCACCGGCGTGAAGCCGTGCCGGCTCAGCACCTGCTCGATGACCTGGGCCAGCGCGGGGAAGATCGGGTTGCTGAGTTCCGGGGTGATCAGCCCGATCAGCCCGGCACTGCGCTGGCGCAGCCGGGTCGGCCGCTCGTAGCCGAGCACGTCGAGCGCCGCCAGCACGGTCTGCCGGGTGGCGGCCGAGACGTTCGCCTTGCCGTTGAGCACGCGGGAGACGGTGGCTTCGCTGACCCCCGCCTGCGCCGCGATGTCTGAGAGTCGCGCCGTAGTCACGGTCCCAGAGCCTATTGCAACCACGTCAGACCGCCCACCAGTCGGTGCTGTCCGCGGCCAGCACCGCCTGGCCGTCGGCCACCCGGGGGTCGGCGTCGGCGGAGGTCAGCAGCGGCCGGCCGGGCACCGGTATCCGGACCGGGGCGCCGGTGGCGTTGACGGTGCAGACGAAGGAGCCGCGGCGGAAGGCCAGGGTGCCCTCCGGGCTGTCCAGCCACTCGACCTCGCGGCCGGCGCCGAGGTCGGCGGTGGCCCGGCGCAGGGCCAGCGCGGAGCGGTACAGCTCCAGGGTGGAGGTCGGGTCGCCGGTCTGCGCCTCGACGCTGAGCGCGGCCCACTCGGCGGGCTGCGGCAGCCAGGACGGCCCGCCGGCGGCGGGGCCGAAGCCGTACGGGGCCTCGGTGCCGGACCACGGGATCGGGACCCGGCAGCCGTCGCGGAAGCCGTCCTGGCCGGCCTGGCGGAAGAACGACGGGTCCTGGCGCACCTCGTCGGGCAGGTCGGTGACGTCCGGCAGGCCGAGCTCCTCGCCCTGGTAGACGTAGGCGGAGCCGGGCAGGGCCAGCATCAGCAGGGTGGCGGCGCGGGCGCGGCGCAGGCCGAGCGCGCGGTCGCCGGGGGTGCGGATCTGGGTGCCCAGGCCGGGCGGGTTGGCGAACCGGGTGGCGTGCCGGGTGACGTCGTGGTTGGAGAGCACCCAGGTGGTGGGGGCGTCGACCGGGCGCATCGAGCCGAGCGACAGGTCGATCACCGCGCGCAGCTCGGCGGCGTCCCAGGAGGTGCCCAGGTACTGGAAGTTGAAGGCCTGGTGCAGCTCGTCGGGGCGGACGTAGTTGGCGGTGCGCTCGACGGTCGGGGTCCAGGCCTCGGCGACGCCGATCCGCTGCCCCGGGTACTCGTCGAGGATCCTCCGCCAGCTGCGGTAGATCTCGTGGACGCCGTCCTGGTCGAAGAACGGCATGACGTCGTTGCCGAGCAGCTTGAGCTGGTCGGCGCCGCCGATGTCGGGCAGGCCGGGGGCCTTGACCATGCCGTGCGCGACGTCGATGCGGAAGCCGTCGACGCCCATGTCCAGCCAGAAGCGCAGGATCGACCGGAACTCGTCGGCGACCGCCGGGCTGTCCCAGTTGAAGTCGGGCTGCTCCGGGGCGAACAGGTGCAGGTACCAGTCGCCGGGGGTGCCGTCCGGGTTCCCGGTGCGGGTCCAGGCCGGTCCGCCGAAGATGGACTCCCAGTCGTTGGGCGGCAGTTCGCCGTTCTCGCCCTTGCCGGGGCGGAAGTGGTAGCGGTCGCGCAGCGGGGACGCGGGGCCCTCGCGGAGCGCGCGCTGGAACCACTCGTGCTGGTCGGAGGAGTGGTTGGGGACGAGGTCCACGATGATCCGCAGGCCCAGCGCGTGCGCGTCGCGGATCAGGCCGTCGGCGTCCAGCAGGGTGCCGAACATCGGGTCCACCGCCCGGTAGTCGGCGACGTCGTAGCCGGCGTCGGCCTGCGGGGAGGCGTAGAACGGCGAGAGCCAGACGGCGTCCACGCCGAGGTCGCGCAGGTAGGGCAGGCGGCTGCGGATGCCGGGCAGGTCGCCCATGCCGTCGCCGTTGGAGTCCGCGAAACTGCGCGGGTACACCTGGTAGATGACCGCGTCCCGCCACCAGCCTCTGTCCGCGCCGGCCCCGGCCTCGTGAGCGGTGGCGTCGGCGGCGGGCCGGGAGGTGTCGGCCAGGTTCTGGGTCATGGACGGTATCCCTTGGGACTAGAGGAGGAGCGGTCAGGACTTCGAGGCGCCGGCGGTCAGCCCGGTCACCAGGTGACGCTGCACCAGGTAGAAGAGGACCGAGGAGGGGATCGCGATCAGAACGGCGGTCGCGGCCATCAGGTTCCACTGGGCGTCGTGCTCGCTGACGAAGGTCTGCAGGCCGACGGCCAGCGTGTACTTGTCGGAGCTGAGCATGAAGGTCGACGCGAAGGCGACCTCGGCCCAGGCGGTGAGGAAGGAGTAGAACGCGGCCACCGCCAGGCCCGGGCGGGCGAGCGGCAGGACCAGCCGCCAGAAGGTGCCGAACGGGGTGAGCCCGTCGACCCGGCCGGCCTCGTCGATCTCCACCGGGATGGTGTCGAAGTAGCCCTTCAGCAGCCAGGCGCAGTACGGCACGGTGGTGGTCGAGTAGACCAGCATCAGGCCGAGGTAGCTGTCCAGCAGGTCGAGCTGGGAGAGGATCGTGTACATCGGCACGATCAGCACCGCGATCGGGAACATCTGGGTGACCAGCAGCGACCACATCAGCGGCCGGTGGCCGGGGAAGCGCATCCGGGAGACGGCGTAGCCGGTGGAGGCGGCGATCAGCACGCCGAACACGGTGGTGACGCCGGAGACCAGGAAGGCGTTGCCGAACCAGCTGAAGAAGTCGGTGTCGAACAGCACCGTGCTGTAGTTCGACAGCGTCATCTTGTCGAGGATCTCGCCGGGGTGCAGGTAGTCGGTCTTGTCCGGGCCGAGCGAGACGTAGAGGATCCACGCCACCGGGAACAGGGCGATCAGGCTGGCCAGGATCAGCGCGCCGTGCATCAGGGCCTTGGCGAGCGGGCCGGTCTCGTCGCGGCCGCGGGCCTTGGCCGGCCGGGCGGCGGGCGCCGTGGCGCGGGCGGCGAGCGGGGTGGGTCGGTCGGTGGTGGTGCTCATCGGGGGTGCCTCCTTCGTGGTCGCCGGCTGCGCCGGGGTCAGCCGTTCGCCCGCTCGTTGCGGGCGAGCCAGCGGCGGTAGAAGCCGGTGAAGACGATCAGGATGGAGAGCAGGATCACGCCGTAGGCGGCGGACTGCGCGTAGTCCCGGGGCTGCTGGCCGAAGCCGAGGCGGTACGCCCAGGTGACCAGCAGCTGCGCGTCGGGCGCGCCGGAGCCGCCGAACAGCAGGAAGATGACGGCGAACTGGTTGAACGTCCAGATCACGCCGAGCAGGACGACGGTCGAGGAGACGGTGCGCAGCCCGGGCAGGGTGACGTGGCGGAACCGCTGCCAGGCGGTGGCGCCGTCCATCTCGGCGGCCTCGTACAGCTCGGCCGGGATCGACTGGAGTCCACCGAGCAGCGAGATCATCATGAACGGCACGCCGACCCAGGTGTTGACCAGGACGGCGGCGGCCTTCTGCGCGGTCGGGTCGTCCAGCCAGCCGGGCTCGGGCAGGTGCAGGGCGGAGAGCAGGCCGTTGACGGCGCCGCCGTCGGCGAGCATCAGCCGCCAGGAGAAGACGGTGACGAAGGTCGGCACGGCCCAGGGCAGGATCAGCAGCATCCGGTAGACGGCGCGGCCGCGGAGCTTCTGGTTGAGCAGCAGGGCGAGGCCGAGGCCGATGGTGTAGTGCAGGCCGACGCAGAGCGCCGTCCAGGAGATGGTCCAGACGAAGTGCGACCAGAAGCGGTCGTACGAGCCGGGGCCCCAGAGGATGTCGGCGTAGTTGTCGAAGCCGACGAAGTGGTAGCTCGCCGGGATCTCGTTGGCGCCGATCTTGCGGGCCATGTTGAGGCTGTTGGCGTCGGTGAGGGTGAGCCAGAGTCCCTCGGCGAGCGGGTAGAGCACCAGGACGCCGAGGACGAGCACGACCGGTGCGATCATCGCGTAGGCGTACCAGTGCTTGGCGTACGAGCGCTTGAGGCGCTCCATCAGGCCCGGACGCGGATCGCGCTGCCGGCTGCCCTGGCCGGTGGCGCCCTGCACGGCGACTGACATTGTTCGACACCTTCTCGGGGAGGTCCGCCGCCTCGCTTCGGCGACTGCTGCTACGGGTCCGGCCGTCCGGCCCGCCGTGGGGGAGGCGGGCCGAACGGCTGCAGATCGGGGACTACTTGGCGAAGCCCGGGAGGAGCTTGGCGTAGTCGGTGGCGACGGTGTTCAGGCCGTCCTGGGTCGAGGTGCCCTGGACGATCTTGCCGAGGTTGGTGCCCAGCGAGGCGAACAGCGAGCTGTACTCGGGCAGTTCGGGGCGCGGCTTGGCGCTCGACAGCACCGACTGGAAGCCGGCGATGCCGGGGTCGGCCTTGACCTCGGGGGTGTAGGCGTCGTCGCGGGTCGGCAGGGTGGAGTTCTTCTGCGCGATGAAGGCCTGGCTCTCGGCCGAGGTCATGAAGGCGGCGAACTTCTCGGCGGCGGCCTTGTGGGCCTTGTCGGCACCGGCGTAGACGGAGATGTTGTGGCCGCCGGTCGGCGCGCCGCCCTTGCCCGCGGAGCCGCCCGGGACGGGGGCGATGCCGAGGTTGGTCTTGTCCGCGAAGGCCGAGCCCTTGTAGACGTTGGTGATCTCCCAGGGGCCCTGGACGATCGCCGCGACCTTGCCGCTGTTGAAGGCGTCCATCATGTGCGCGTAGGCGTCGGTGGTGACGTCGGCCTTGGCGGTGCCGGGCGCGGTGAACATCGACTTGTAGGTCTCGACGGCCTTGGCGGCCTCGGGCCCGGCGACGGTGATCTTCTTGCCCTTGGCGTCGACGGTGTCGGTGCCCTCGCCGAACAGGAACGGCATCGCGTAGTAGCCGTCGGCGGCCTTCAGCCAGAAGCCGTCCACGCCGGCCTTCTCCTTGACCGTGGCGGCCGCGGTCCTGAGCTCGTCCCAGGTGGTGGGGGCGGCGGTGATGCCGGCCTTGGCGAAGAGCTCCTTGTTGTACATCAGGCCGAGGGTGTCGGTGACCAGCGGCACGCCGTAGAGCTTGCCCTGGTAGCTCGCCTGCTGGATCAGGCTGGGCTGGAACTTGGCGGAGTCCGCGGCGGCCGGGGTGCCGTCCAGCGGCTCCAGGTAGCCGGCCTTGGCGAAGGCGGCGGTCCAGCCGACCTCGGAGCGGAACACGTCCGGCGCGCCCTTGGCCCCCATGGCGGTCTGGAGCTTGTTCTGCGCCTGGTCGAACGGCACGTTGACGAAGTCGACCTTGACGCCCGGGTTGGCGGCCTCGAACTTCTTGACCAGCTCCTGGTAGTTCGGCGCCTCGTTGGTGGCGTTCGACGTGTCCCAGTAGGTGAGGGTGACCGGCCCGTCGGCCTTGCCGTCCGAGCTGGAGCCGCTGCTGCCACAGGCAGCCATCGAGACCGCGAGGGCCACAACGAGGGCAGAGGCCGCGATGCCACGCCGCATGAGAACTCCTTGGAGGGGTGGGGGTGCCCGAAAAAGTGGGAGGCAGGCGCATAATGACTGCCTTGCCTCGCGCCGACCGCACCGTTGCTGCCGTCGGGCTCGGGAAGGAAGTTAACAGCGGGGCAACAGTCGCGGAAAGTCCTTGCAGAAAGTTTCTGCAAGAAACGGCGATCGTTACACCCGCGTGTCCTTCACGTTGCCGCACGGTAGTTGACAGGCTTAGGAATTATGGCGCTTTGTCCGGTTAGCCCCGGTCGACTGACGCCGCCGGGGCCACCCTCCGTGGTGAAAGGCTCTTGCAGCGCCCCCGTCAGCCGGTGGTTCCGAGCCGGAAGACGGTGGTCGAACGGAACTCCTCCCCCGGCCGCAGCACGGTGCTCGGGAAGGCCGGCCGGTGCGGGGAGTCCGGGAAGTGCTGGGTCTCCAGCGCGATCCCGGCGAACGGCCCGTACGGCACCCCGCTCGCGCCGGTGACGGCGCCGTGGAAGGTGTTGGCCGTGTAGACCTGGACGCCCGGCTCGGTGGTCAGCACCTCCAGGGTCCGCCCGCTGACCGGGTCCTCCAGCCGCGCGGCCGGGCCCGGGGTGCCGTCCGCCGGGCGGGGGCGCAGCACCCAGTTGTGGTCGTACCCGCCGGGGCCGGTCAGCTGCGGGTGCGCGTCGTGCACCGACTTGCCGATCGGCCGGGCGGTGGTGAAGTCGAACGGCGTGCCGTCCACCGGCTCGATCCGCCCGTCCGGGATCAGCCGCTCGTCGGTGGGGGTGTAGCCGTCGGCGTCCAGGGTGAGCAGATGGCCGAGGACGTCCCCGGAGCCCTCGCCGCCCAGGTTGATGTAGGCGTGGTTGGTGAGGTTGACCACGGTCGGCGCCGAGGTCACCGCGTGGTAGCGGATCGCCAGCTCGCCGGAGGCGTCGAGCGTGTAGTCGACCGTGACGTCCAGCGCGCCGGGGAAGCCCTGGTCGCCGTCCGGGCTGTGCAGCCGCAGCCGGACGCCGTCGGGCAGCTCCTCGGCCGCCCAGATCCGGTTGGCGAAGCCGTCCGGGCCGCCATGCAGGGTGACCCCGTTGCCGGTCGCGGCGAGCGGGTGCTCCTCGCCGTCGAGGGTGATCCGGCTGTCGGCGATCCGGTTGGCGTACCGGCCGACCACGGTGCCGTAGTGCCGGGCCGGGCCGAGGATGTCGGCGAGCCGGTCGCTGGAGAGCAGCACCTGCGCCGGGCGGCCGTCCCGGTCGGGGGCGACCAGGGTGTGCAGGGTGGCCCCGAGGGTGAGCACGCTCGCCTCGTACGGGCCGGCCCGCAGCGTCCACCGCTCGATCGCGGCGCCCGCGCCCGAGGGCTCGAAGGGCTCGCGCCGCACGCTGGTGGTCTGCGACCCGTTCACCGGGGGCGTCGCCATGACCTGCTCCTCACTGGCGGGCCACAGCCGTGTGCCCGCCGTTCACCGGGGTACCGCCCGAGCCCCCGTAACGGGCCCGGGTCGGCGTCAGCCTAAGGCCTGTCTGTTGGTTTTTGTCGGATCAGGTCGCGGCCCGGCGAGGAACCGGGACACCGGCCCGGGCGGACGGGCGGACCGGCGGGCGGACAGGCGGGTGTAGGGGGGCGCTCGCCCGGCACGCGCGCCGTCCGCCCGCCGCCGCCCTGCCACCCTCCTGCCACCCGAGCCTCCAGAAGCAGCCAAAAGCCATCAGAATCGATCAGGAGCGATCAGAAACGATCGGGTCCGTCCGGCGGCTCCGAGGCCTCGGGCAGTTCGGGAAGTCCGGACCGTTCGGGCAGCTCCACGAGCGCCGCCGCATCCGAGCCGTCGCGCGGCCCGGGCGCCCACCACTCGCCCTCCCACCGCTCGCCCGACCGGTGCTCCGACCCCATGGCGAGGGCGGCGGCCAGGCCGTCGGGCCCGCTGCCCGCCTTGCGGTAGACGGCGGCCAGCCGGCGGTTGACCAGGCTGAGCGGCAGCGCCAGCCGGTCGGCGATCAGCTGCGGCGACAGGCCCCCGACGGCCAGCTCGGCGACGTCCCACTCGGGCTGGCTGAGGGTCTCCCGCACGTCGCCCAGCCGGTTCGGCCGCAGGCCGTAGTTGGCCAGCTCGCGGCGGGCCCGGTCGACCAGTCCGTCCGCGGCGCAGTGCTGGGCCAGCTCGATGCCCTGGTACAGGTACTCCTGGGCGTCCTCCAGCCGGCCCACCCGGCGCAGCGCGGCCCCGAGGTCGACCAGGGCCACCGCGTGCTCGTAGCCGGCCGGCGACTGGCCCAGGTGGGCGACCGCCCGCTCCAGCAGCTCGACCGCCTGCTGGCCGTCCTCGATCTGGGCGGACAGCCGCAGCGCCGTCCCGATCGCCGAGGCGGTGCCGAACCGCTCCGCGTCGGCGACCGAGCGGCGCGCGTACGCCCGGGACCGCTCCGGCTCGTCCTCGGCCAGCGCGATCGCCAGGTGCCCGGCCCAGGGCGCCCAGACCGTGTTGTGCCAGCCCCGGATGTCCAACTGGGCGCCGGCCTCGGTGAGCGCGGCGGCGGCGCCGGCGGGCCGGCCGACGGCGAGCAGCAGCTTGCCGTACAGCGAGGCGGCGTCCGGCAGCACCATCGCGGTGGCGTGGTACGGCGGGTGGAAGCCGAAGTCGATGGCGAGGTCCCAGGCCTCCCGGCTGCGGCCGCGGGCGATCAGGGTGTCGATCAGCACGCCGACCGCGTCCCAGGCCAGCGGCAGCTTGGAGCCGATCCGCTCGGAGAGCCGCAGCGCGCGGGGCGCAGGAAGTCCTCGGCCTCGGCGAGCAGACCGCGCCGGAACCGGGCCAGGCCCATCAGGAAGTAGGCGAAGCCCCGGTGGGCACCGGACCAGCCGGCCACCTCGAACTGCACGATGGCGTCCGAGAAGAGCCGCTCGGCCTGGGCGATCCGGTCGTTGTAGGTGTAGGAGAGGCCGAGCGTGGCGGGCAGTTCGAAGCCCCACGTGTTGTCGGTCCAGCCGAGCCCCTTGGGCAGCCGCCCGTTCTCCAGCACGTCGTCGGCGTGCCGCAGCACCTCGGCCGAGGGCTCGCCGCGCAGGGTGAGGTCCCAGGCCCGCAGCGCCAGCACCGCGCGGTCGGCGGCATCGCGCCCGGTGAGGCTGTCGCACAGCGCGCCGAGCCGGGCGGAGCGGGCCGGCCCGTCCTCCTCGGACTTGCGGTAGGCGTGCCACATGAACGACGCGGCCTCCAGCCGCAGCCGGCCCGCCTGGTCCCCGAAGGTGCGTTCGGCCTCGCCCTGGCAGACCAGCGCGGCCTCGCGCAGTTCGCCGCTGTGCGCGAGCACCTCGGAGAGCCGGAAGGTGGCGTCCACCCGCAGCGAGGGGCGCAGCGGCCCCTCCTCCGGATCGAGCGCGAGCTTCAGCTGGTTGACGGTGGCGACCGGGTCGGTGAGCAGTGCGGAGCAGCCCAGTTCGTACAGCACCTCGGCGCGGTCCTGGTCGTCCGGCGGCTCGGCGAGGGCGCGGTGCAGACAGCGCTGGGCGGCCTCGGGCGCGCCGATCAGCAGGTGTTCGGAGGCGGCCCGGCGGAGTTTGCGCACCGTGCGGTCGTCGCCCTCGCCCGCGAAGGTCTCCACCAGGTGGCGGGAGGCGGCGAGCAGGCCGAGTCCGGCGTTCTCGATCTCGGCGGCGGCGACGCCGTGCATGCCGGTGCGGGTGGCCTCGGGCATGGTGTTGTAGATCGAGCTGGCGATCAGCGGGTGGACGAACTCGAGGTTGCCGTTCGGGGTGACGGTGAGGACGCGCTGCTTGCGGAGTTCGACGATGGACGCGCGGGCGCCCTCGGTGGTCTGGGCGGAGATCCGGGTGGCGAGGTCGGGCCGGATGTCCGTGCCGAGCATCGCGGCGGCCCAGGCGAACCGCAGGGTGGCGGCGCCGAGCCGCTCCAGCCAGGACTTGAGGGTCATCCCGGTGGCGTCGACGGCGAGTTCGCGCAGTTGGAGGGAGTTCTCCTCGACCGGGTCGAGCTCCTGGTCGCGGACTTGGTCGAGCAGGGCGACGACCTCGAAGGGGTTGCCGTTGACGACGTTCCAGAACTCGTAGCAGAAGGCGTCCTCGGCCCGGTCGCCCAGCTCGGCGCGGATGATGTCGGTGACGGCCACCAGGGAGAGCCGGGTCAGCTCGTGCCGTCGGGTGGCGAGCGTGGCGACGGCGCGGTGGTGGTCCTGGGAGTCCGGCTGCCAGTCGGCGATGTCGTCGCGGTAGGCGAAGACCAGCAGGACCGGCAACTCGCGGGCCCGGACGGCGAACTGGGTCAGCCAGGCGAGGGATTCGAGGTCGGCCCAGTGCAGGTCGTCGACGATCATCACCAGTGGGGCGCGGCGCGGGGCGAGTTGGGTCAGGACGAAGTCCAGGCCGTCGCGGACGCCCTGCGGGTCGAGGCGGCGGGCGCCCTTCTTGGGCTGCTTGAGGCCCATCGCAGGCCCGACGACCTCCTCCCAAGTCCCCATCACCTGACGGAACTCGCCGGGGCCGAGGCTGCCGAGCACCGGCTGGAGGAGCTGGCGCAGCACGTGGTACGGCTCGTTGAACTGGCGCTCGCCACCCCGCGCGAACAGCACGGTGGCGCCGGGGCGGAGCTTCGCGAGCCTGCGGACCTCGTGCAGCAGACTGGTCTTGCCGATGCCGGGCCGGCCGGAGAAGGTGAGCAGCTCGCCGATCTCGGTGCCGCCGGCCGCGAAGTCGCGGCAGAGCTTGTCCACCGAGGCCTCGGCGGAGCGGAGTTCGGCGTCGCGGTCACGCAGTCGGACCCGGTTGGGGGCGCCTTCGGCCTCCCGCGCGCCGGGCATTGCCTCCACCCGGAATTCGTTGTCCCACTCGGCCACCGTCGCGCCTCCGCCTCGCTGTTCCCTGCCCGTGCAGCCGAGGTTAGCGTTGCCGGAGGCCCGGTGGAGTGCATTCACGCAGGCGGGGGCCGAGATCGAGGGTTCGGCGAGCTTGCCGAGGGCAATTGCCCTATATCCCTAACGTCAGATCATTGCATCAGATAATCTACGCCCCGCAGGCCAAGTCGATCATGCCGTGCCATTCTGCCACCATCCGGCCGCTCAGCCCCAACTCCCCCACCAACAGCCGCAATACCGCAAGCGCCCCCACCCTCCGCAGCTCCGGGAGTCCGATGTCTGACGACACCTCACTTCAGATTCCGTTCCCGTACAGTCGCAGCACCCACGGGCCGTACGCCACCGAACTGCACCGCGCCTGGCTGACCCGCCACCCCCTGCTGTCCGACCCGACCCACCCCGCCTACGCGCACTGGGACGTGGTCGACCTCGCGGCCCTCGGCTACCCCGACGCCGGGCCCGACGAACTCGCCCTGGCCGCAGACCTCATGGGCTTCTACTTCCTCTTCGACGACCAGTTCGACGGACCGCTCGGCCGCCGCCCCACCGAGGTCGCCCCCATCTGCGACCGGCTGATCGCCGTCCTGCACGGCGCCCGGCCCGACCGGACCTCCGCCGTCGAGACCGCGTTCGCCGACCTCTGGGAGCGCAGCGTCCAGGGCATGCCCGCGCGTTGGCAGGCGCGCGCCGCGTACAACTGGGAGTACTACCTGGCCAGTCACCCCGCCGAGGCGGCCGGCCGGATAAGCCCGCGACCGCCCGACCGGGCCGGCTACCAGGTGCTGCGGCGCGGCACCGCCGCGATGGAGACCATCTTCGACATGGTCGAGCGGCTCGGCCACTTCGAGGTGACGCCCGCCGTGCTGCACCACCCGGTGCTGCGTCAGATCCGCCAACTCGCCGCCGACATCCCGTCGCTGACCAACGACGTCCGGTCGTTCCCGCTGGAGGCGCCGCGCGGCGACGTCAACAACCTGGTGATGATCGTCCAGCGGGAGCGGGACTGCTCGGCCGAGGAGGCCTGCGCCGTGGTGATGGGCGAGGCGCAGCTGATGGTCGAGCGCTGCCGCGAGCTGTACGAGGGGCTCCCCGACGTGTACCGCGAGCTCGGGCTGGCCCGGGTCGAGCGGATCATCGCCCAGCGCTACGCCGACGGACTGGTCACCTGGCTGGCCGGCTACCTGAGTTGGGAACGCCTCACCGGCCGCTACCAGGAAGCCTGAGGGCGCGAGGCCCGGCGGCCAGGCCGCGAGGAGCGGGGCCCGGCCGCTGGGCGGCGGCGGCCGGAATGCGCCACCCTCCGTCGACGGGCGCCGTACGGACCGTAGCCGAACCGGCCGTCCGCCGGTTAGGGTGCTGCCCGGCGGGCGCCCCCGGAGCGGGGCGCGCCCGACCCGCGTGTGTGTCCGTACCCTCCGCCGGGCCGCCCTGCACGGCCCGGCGCACCGCCCGGCCCGCCCGCCGGAGCGGTGCCCCGACAGCGCGAGGAGGCACCAGAGCATGCCGGTCTACCAGCCCCCCGGACAGCCCGGATCCATCGTCGGCTACCGCCCCCGCTACGAGCACTGGATAGCCGGCCGGTGGACGCCACCGGTCCTCGGCCAGTACTTCGAGAACCCCAGCCCGGTCACCGGTGAGGTCTTCACCGAGGTCGCTCGCGGCACCGCCGAGGACATCGAGGCCGCGCTGGACGCCGCCCACGCCGCCGCCCCGGCCTGGGGCCGCACCCCGCCCGCCGAGCGCGCCCAGGTGCTGCTGCGGATCGCCGACCGGATCGAGCAGAACCTCGAAAGGCTCGCCGTCGCGGAGAGTTGGGAGAACGGCAAGCCGGTCCGCGAGACGCTGGGCGCCGACCTGCCGCTCGCCGTCGACCACCTGCGCTACTTCGCCGGCGCGCTGCGCGCCCAGGAGGGCGGGGTGTCGCAGCTCGACGAGGACACGGTGGCGTACCACTTCCACGAGCCGCTGGGCGTGGTCGGCCAGATCATCCCGTGGAACTTCCCGATCCTGATGGCGGTCTGGAAGCTCGCGCCGGCCCTCGCGGCGGGCAACGCGGTGGTGCTGAAGCCCGCCGAGCAGACGCCGACCTCCGTCCTGCTGCTCGTCGAGCTGACCGCCGACCTGCTGCCCCCGGGCGTGCTCAACGTGGTCAGCGGCTACGGCCTGGAGGCCGGCCGGCCGCTCGCCTCCAGCGACCGGATCCGGAAGATCGCCTTCACCGGCGAGACCACCACCGGCCGGCTGATCTCGCAGTACGCGAGCGGCAACCTCATCCCGGTCTCGCTGGAGCTCGGCGGCAAGAGCCCCAACCTGTTCTTCGCCGACGTCGCCACCGAGCGGGACGCCTTCTACGACAAGGCGGTCGAGGGCTTCGCGATGTTCGCCCTCAACCAGGGCGAGGTCTGCACCTGCCCGAGCCGGGCGCTGATCGAGTCCGCGGTGTACGACCGGCTGCTCGCGGACGGCCTGGAGCGGGTGCGCTCGATGCGCCAGGGCGACCCGCTGGACACCGAGACCCAGGTCGGCGCGCAGGCCAGCCACGAGCAGCTGCGCAAGATCCTCTCCTACATCGAGATCGGCCAGGCCGAGGGCGCCAAGGTGCTGGCCGGCGGCGAGCGGGCCGACCTCGGCGGCGCGCTGTCCGGCGGCTACTACGTGAAGCCGACCGTCTTCGAGGGCGTCAACGGGATGCGGATCTTCCAGGAGGAGATCTTCGGCCCGGTCGTCGCGGTGACCCGCTTCGAGGACTTCGACGACGCGATCGCCCTCGCCAACGACACCCTGTTCGGCCTCGGCGCCGGCGTCTGGACCCGCGACGGCGCCACCGCCTACCGGGCGGGCCGCGCCATCCAGGCGGGCCGGGTGTGGACCAACTGCTACCACGCCTATCCGGCCCACGCCGCCTTCGGCGGGTACAAGAACTCGGGCATCGGCCGGGAGGGCCACAAGACCGTCCTTGAGCACTACCAGCAGACCAAGAACCTGCTGGTCAGCTACTCCCCGCAGGCCCTGGGCCTGTTCTAGGACCGGAGTCCGGCCGGCAGCGGCCGGCGGAGCCCGGAACGCGGAGTGGGAAGTCGGGCCGGCCGACTTCCCACTCCGTACACCACTCCCCGTGGCCCGGTCCCGGGGTCCCCTGAGGGCAAATCACCCGTATCGGGATGTAAGCACATGAATCATGGGAAATCCCCGACGCGCCGCCGACATGCGCGGCGAGTCCCGTCCGACGTCCTAAACAGGAGTCCTGACCGCTTCGACTCCTGGGAGACCGGATGACCATCGCCCCCGCCAGACTGTCCGACCCGACCGTGCGCGCCGCCGTCACCGCGATCAACGCCGGCGACCGGAAGGCCTTCGTCGACCTGCTCGCCCCCGACGCGACGATGGCCGACGACGGCACCGACCGCGACCTCCAGGACTGGATCGACCGGGAGATCTTCACCGTCCGCGGCCACATCGAGGTCCGCTCCGAATCCGACGGCGGCCGGGCGCTGGTCGCCGACTACCGCAACGAGACCTGGGGCGAGATGCGCACCGCATGGCGCTTCACCGTCGAGAACGGCCGGATCAGCCGCTTCGAGACCGGCCAGGCCTGACCCGCGCGCCCACCCGGCGCCCCGCCCGGCGCCCCGTCAGGACAGCCCGAGGCACTCCCGCACCGCCCGGATCAGCGCGCGGGAGCGGACGTCCCCGGTGACGCCGGGCTGCATGCCGTTGGTGACGTAGCCGAAGCCGATCCCGAGCTCCGGGTCGGCGAAACCCAGCGAACCGCCCCGGCCGGGGTGGCCGAAGCTGGCCGGCGAGGTCATCAGCGCGGTCGGGCTGTGCCGGAAGAAGCCCAGCCCGAACGTCGAGTTGACGATCAGCACCCGGTCCGGGCCGCTGACCGCCGGCCCGACCGCGCGGGCCAGCACCTCGGGGCCGAGCAGCGGCGGCAGCGTCCCGCCGCCGCTGCCGTACCGGTCCGCCGCGCCGATCAGCGCCGCGTAGAACCGGGCCACCGAGCGCGCGGTGCCGATCCCGCCCGCGCCGGGGATCTCGGCGGCCTGCACCGCCGGGTCGTTGAGGTCCACCCCGGGCCGCACCGAGGCGAACGCCCGCGCGGTCAGCGACGCCGGGTCCTGGTAGGCGTCCCGGACCGACTGCTTGGGCCGCAGCCGCAGCCCGCTCGGACCGCTCCTGGCCGCCTCCGGCGCGGGCAGGTCGACCAGCCGGCCGACCCGGGGCGCGGCACCGGACGGCAGCCCGATCCACAGGTCCAGGCCGAGCGGCCGGGCGATCTCCTCGGCGAAGTACTGCCCGACGGTCCGCCCGCTGACCCGGCGCACCACCTCGCCGACCAACCAGCCGAAGGTGTACGGGTGGTAGCCGTGCGCGGTGCCCGGCTCCCAGGCGGGCCGCTGGGCGGCCACCGCGGCCGCCGCCGGCTCCCAGGTGAGCACGTCCTCCAGGCGCAGCGGCACGTCCAGCGCGGGCACTCCGGCCTGGTGCGACAGCAGCCAGCGCACCGGCACCCCGCCCTTGCCGCCCGCCGCGAACTCCGGCCAGTAGGAGGCGACCGGGGCGTCCAGGTCGAGCCGCCCGCGCTCGGCGAGCAGCAGCGCGGTGGTCGCCGTCAGGCCCTTGGTCACCGAGCGCAGCACCTGCGCGGTGTCGGCCGTCCACGGCACGGCCGGCGCGGGCCGCCCGCCGACCTCGGGCCGGGCGTCACCGCCCCACAGGTCGACCACCTTGCGGCCGCGCACGTACAGCGCGAACGCCGCGCCGAGCTCCCCGTAGTCCCGGAAGTTGCGGGCGAAGGCCTCCCGCACCGACTCGAAGCCCTCGGCCGTCTCGCCCCAGATCTCCACCACCGCGCGCCGCCCTCGTCCCTCGCGTGTCGTTTCGCATCGTTCGCATGTCCGTGAACCGTTCGGAAACCCTAACCTGTCTGTCATGACCAATCCTGCCGATGAGCTGCTGGACGTCGTCGACGAGCACGACCGGGTGATCGGGACCGCACCGCGCGGGGAGGTGTACCGGCGGGGGCTGCTCCACCGGTGCGTCTTCGTCCTGGTCCGCGACCCGGCCGGGCGGATCTTCGTGCACCGGCGCACCGACACCAAGCTGTTCGCCCCGGGCGCCCACGACATGTTCGTCGGCGGCGTGGTGGGGGCCGGCGAGACGTACGAGGAGGCCGCCGTCCGGGAGGCCGAGGAGGAGATGGGTGTGACCGGGATCGTCCCGCGCCCGCTGTTCCGCTTCATCTTCCGCGGCGACGGCCTCTCCTGGTGGTCCGACGTGCACGAGGCCGAGTGGGACGGCCCGGTGGACCCGCAGAAGTCCGAGGTGGCCTGGCACGCCTGGCTGACCCCGGCCGAGCTGGCCGAACGCCTCGCCCGCGACGAGTTCGTCCCGGACGGCCGCGAGGCCTACCGCCGTTACCTGCGGCACCAGGGGGCCTGACCGGGCGGATAGGGTGACGCGCATGGCATCCCGCACGCCGTCGGCCCCCTCCCCCGCGCCCGCGCAGGGCGACCGCCCGGAGCGCACCGAGAAGACAGCGCAGACCGGGCGCACCGGGCAGACCTCGCGGTCCGGAGAGACCTCGCAGACCGGGCGGACGCGCCGACGGCTCAGTGTGGACGAGCGGCGCGAGCAACTGATCGCCGTCGCGCTGGAGCTGTTCAGCCACCGGCCGCCGGAGGAGGTGTCGATCGACGACATCGCCGCCGCCGCGGGCGCCTCCCGGCCGCTGGTCTACCACTACTTCCCGGGCAAGCAGGCGATCTACGAGGAGTCCCTGCGCCGGGCCGGCCGCGAGCTGGCCGCCCGGTTCGAGGAGCCGGCCGACGGCCCGCTCTCCGAGCGCCTGTACCGGGTGATGGGCCGCTACCTGGACTTCGTGCAGAGCCACGGCCCCGGCTTCGCGGCCCTGCTGCGCGGCGGCTCGGTCACCGCCAGCACCAACACCTCGGCGGTGATCGACGAGGTCCGGCAGGCCGCGCACGACCAGATCCTCGGCCACCTGGCGCTCCCCTCGCCCAGCCCCGGGCTGCGGCTGACCGTCCGGGCCTGGATCGCCAACGCCGAGATCACCTCGCTGGAGTGGCTGGCCGACCGCTCGGTGCCGCTGGCGGAGCTGCAGCTGCACCTGGTGCAGGAGTTCGTGGCCTCGCTCACCCTGACCGCCGCCCGGGAGCCCGCGCTGGCCGCCGAGCTGGCCGGCTTCTTCGCCGGGGAGCGGCCGGACGGCCCGACCGGGAGGCTGGTCCGCGACCTCGCGGGCCTGCTGGCCGTCCCCGGTGTGGCCGACGCCCTCACCGCCCTGGCCGCCCCCGCCTCGCCACCCGACGAGGAGGACGCGTCCGACCGTCCCTAGAGGCCGTACCTGGGCGACCACCCCGGGCCGCCGGTTCTGCCACGTCGGCGGCCTCTGATAGGAATGTGCACGGATCTGACGGCCCACCGGGCACCCTCGGGCCGGGGATCCGGACCACCGAACGCACAGCGAGCAGAGCGGGGGGCTCAACAGTTGACCCAGGACGGCCAGTTCAGCGCCGAGGCGCACCCCTTCGCGGCCGCGGAGCGGGTCGCCGCCACGCTCGGCAGCCTCACCGACGCCCTCTTCGACGCCCGCACCTCGCGCCACCCCGCGGCCGCGCTGACCGCCCTGCGGGCGACCGCGCACCCCGTCGCCGGGGCGCTGTTCCAACTGCCGCTGGCGCCCAACGGCCCGGTGCACACCGCCGTCGACCGGCTCGGCACCGTGGTCACCGCCGGCACCGCCCGCCCGGGCACCGGCGCCGCGCTCGCCCCGCTGGTGACCCGCGCCCTGCTGGCCCGCTACGGCGCCACCGGTCCGGTCCGCGGCGCGGCGGCCGACTCCCCGGAGGCCCTCACCGCCGGGCACTTCGAGCTCCCGGTGACCGGCGAGCCCGCCGACCCCAAGCTCCGCCCCGCGTTCGCCGCGCCCCTGGCCGCCCTCGCCGCCGGGCAGCAGACCCGGCAGCCGGTCGAGCTGCCCACCGGCGCGGGCGCCGAGGTCCGCCTGGTCGTCCCGCCCGGCTTCCACGCCCTCACCTCGCCCGGCGGCCCGCCCGGGGTCTCCGCCCGCACGGTGCCCACCGGCCCGGTGGACGGCATCCCGGCCGGCGGCGGGATCGCCCCGGCCACCGGCGCTGCCGCCGCCGAGCTGACGGCGCACCTGGCCGAGGCCGCCGAGGAGCTGTTCAGCGGCACCGGCCCGGGCGAGCGCCGCGAGTTCGCCCTGATCACCGCCTCCCTGGCCGACGTCGTCACCGCCTCCGGCGTGGTCTACGCGGGCATCGGCGCCGTCCACGTGGACGGTCGGGCGGCCGATGCGACGCTGGTCGTCTCGCTGGCCCGCCACCCGCTGCCGATCACGGGCCTGGCCACCGAACTGGCCACCGTGCGCCGGCACGCCGAGGTGTGGACGGTCCTGCTGCCCGCCGGACCGGCGGCCGTCCTGGTCGAGGGCCGCAGCGTCCCGGTGCCCGGCCCGCTGGCCGCCGACGGGGGGCGCCGCTGGGCGGTCACCTCGGTGGTCGAGGCCTTCGTCCCGCTGCCGGATGGCGTCTCGGTGCTCTGCGTGCAGCTGACCACCGCCCAGCCGCAGGACTGGGAGCTGTACACGGACGTGTTCGCCGAACTGCTGAAGTCCGTGCAGTTCGGCTGGGACGGCGTCCCCGGCGCGCCGGTCGCGCCCCTTCCCGCCCCGGCCGCCGTCCTCGTCCCGACCGCCACCCCGGCACCGGTCCCGGCCCCCGCTCCGGCGCCTCCGATGCCCCCCGCGGCCCCGGCGCCGACGCCGGCTCCCGCGCCGCTCCCCGAGCCCGTGACCGCGGACGACGCCACCCCGCTCCCGGTGCAGCAGCTGCCCGGTACCCCGGTCCGCGTCCCGCCGGCCGACTTCAACCCCTTCGCCCAGGTCGCCGACCCGACCCCGGCCCAGCCGATCCTGGTGCCCGACGACGCCCCGGAGCCGGTCGCCGAGGCCCCGGAGCCCCTCAAGGGCACGCCCGTGACGGTGCCCCCGCCGGACTTCGACCCCTTCGGCATCCTCGGCACCCCGGCCGCCACCCCGGCCACCGAGAGCCCGGAGCCCCTGAAGGGCACGCCGGTGACGGTGCCCCCGCCGGACTTCGACCCCTTCGGCATCCTCGGCACCCCGGCCGCCACCCCGGCGCCGGCCCCCGCCCCGGCCGCCGCGCCGCAACCCGCCGCTGCCCCGGCCGCCGACCCGTTCGGCACGGTGACCGCCGCCGAGCGGGCCAGCGACCCGTTCGGCACGACCGTCGGCGCCCCGCCGGCCGCGCCCGTCCCGCCGCCGCCGAGCACCCCGCCGAGCGTCCCCGCCGCCGAGGCCGGGCCGGCCGCCCCCGTCAAGGGCACCCCGGTGATGGTCCCGCCCCCGGACTTCAACCCCTTCGCCCCGCAGCCCGACGCCGCCCCGGCCCCGCCGCAGCCCGCCGCAGCCACGCCGGAGCACGACCCGTTCGGCTGAGCGACAGCACCCGTCACCGCGCACACGCCCGTCCACCGCGCCACCGGTCATGCCCACGACCGGCAACTGGTACAGACCTATTGCCAGTTGCCGGTCCGCTCCCTACCCTCGGCACAGGATCCTCCGCGGCACCCCGACGGCCCGAGGACCGGTTCCGCGCCACCCCCATGGCCCGGAACCCGCTGCTCCACGCACCTGACACCTCCCCACGGGTAACGGGGCGTCCGGGCCTGCCCGGGGCCCCAGGACAGGAGCCACATCCATGCGCAGACGTCGGATCAGCCTGCCGCTGCTGGCGGCCGGGGCCCTGCTCGTCCCCCTGCTCGCCGCCGCCCTCCCCGCCACCACGGCCAACGCCGCCGCCAACGCCGCCGCCGAGCGCGCCGCCGAGGCCGCCGCCGGATCCGTCACCGCGACCTTCGCCAAGGGCAGCGACTGGGGCAGCGGCTACGAGGGCGGCTACACCATCACCAACGGCTCCACCGCCCCGGTCGACGGCTGGACGCTGGAGTTCGACCTGCCCGCCGGCAACACCGTCGCCAGCCTCTGGAACGCGACGTACACCACCGCGGCCTCCCACGTCACGGTGAAGAACCCCGGCTGGGCCGCGACCCTGCCGGCCGGCGGCAGCTACAACCTCGGCTTCAACATCGCCTACTCCGGCGCCTACCAGCCGCTGAAGAACTGCAAGGTGAACGGCCGGCCGTGCGGCGGCGGCGGCGGCGGGGACCAGACCGCGCCGACCGTCCCGGGCGCCCTGCAGGCCGGCACCGTCACCCAGACCACGGTCGACCTGTCCTGGACGGCCAGCACCGACAACGTGGCCGTGACCGGGTACGACGTCTTCCAGGGCACCACCAAGGCGGCCACCACCGACGGCGCCACCACGGCCGTCACCGTGCAGGGCCTGACCGCCGGCACCGCCTACCAGTTCACCGTCCAGGCCTTCGACGCGGCCGGCAACCGCTCGGCGGCGGCCGGCCCGGTGAGCGCCACCACCAAGCCCCCGGTCGAGGACCGCGAGGCGCCCACCGCGCCCGGCACCCCCGCCGTGACCGGTTCGGACGCCAACTCGGTCTCACTGAGCTGGGCCCCGAGCACCGACAACGTCGGTGTCACCGCCTACGACGTGTACAACGGCACCGCGCTCGCCGCGACCGTCACCGGCCCGGCCGCCACCGTCGGCAACCTGGCGCCGGACACCGCCTACACCTTCACCGTCAAGGCCCGCGACGCGGCCGGCAACGCGTCGCCACCGTCCGGACCGGTGACCGGCAGGACCAAGCCGGGCGGCGGCAACCCGGCCACCATGAAGATCGGCTACTTCACCCAGTGGAGCATCTACGCCCGCGGCTACAGCGTGAAGCAGCTCGACACCTCCGGCTCGGCCGGCCGGCTCACCACGCTCAACTACGCCTTCGCCAACATCCACCCGAGCACCAAGCAGTGCTTCATCACCAACAAGGCGGCCGGCCCGGACAACGACCCGAACGCGGGTGACGGCGCCGGCGACGCCTGGGCCGACTTCGGCAAGGGCTGGGACGCGGGCAGCTCGGTGGCCGGCACCACCGACACCTGGGACCAGAAGCTCGCCGGCAACTTCAACCAGCTGAAGCAGCTCAAGGCCAAGTACCCCAATCTCAGGACGCAGATCTCGCTGGGCGGTTGGTCGTACAGCAAGTGGTTCTCCGACGCGGCGGCCACCGACGCCTCCCGCAAGGCGCTGGTCAGCTCCTGCATCGACCTGTACATCAAGGGCAACCTGCCGGTGATCGACGGCCGAGGCGGCGCGGGCAGCGCGGCCGGCATCTTCGACGGCATCGACCTCGACTGGGAGTGGCCGAACTCCGACGGGCACACCGGCAACATCTTCCGGCCGGCCGACAAGGCCAACTACACCCTGCTGGCCCAGGAGTTCCGCCACCAGCTGGACGCCCTCGGCGCCACCACCGGCAAGCACTACACGCTGAGCGCCTTCCTCCCCGCCGACCCGGCGAAGGTCGCCGCCGGCATCGACATCCCCGGCCTGTTCGGCGCCTTCGACTTCGCCACCGTCCAGGGCTACGACTACCACGGCGGCTGGGAGACGGTCACCAACCAGCAGTCCGCGATCAAGCTCGCGGCGGGCGACCCGAACCCGCCGGCCCGGCAGTTCAGCTCCGAGATCGCGATCGGCGCGTACCTCGCCGGCGGCGCCCCGAAGAGCAAGCTCACGCTGGGCATCCCGTTCTACGGCCGCGGCTGGACGGGCGTCCCGCGCGGCACCACCAACGGCCTCTTCCAGACCGCGACGGGCCCCGGCCCGGGCACCTACGAGGCCGGCTTCGAGGACTACAAGAAGCTCAAGCAGATGGCCTCCGGCGGCGGTTACACCGTCTACCGGGACCCGGTGGCCGGGTACGCCTACCTCTACAACGGCTCGGTCTTCTACACCTACGACGACCCGACCGAGATCGCCCGCAAGACCGCCTGGATCAAGTCCCAGGGGCTGGCCGGCGCGATGGTCTGGGCCTTCGACGGTGACACGCCGAACGGCGAACTGATGGCCGCGGTGGACAACGGCCTCAAGTAGCCCCGTCCGTCCGGCACCTGGCCCGTCACGCGCTCACCGCGCGCGGCGGGCCAGGGCACGACCCCCGCAGGGCGCCTCAGACCCGCCCCAGGTGCACGACGTCCGGCACCCCGCGGGCCACCGCGATCTCATGGGTGACCACGTCCGAGAAGCCGGCCGCCCGCAGCGCCTCCTCGAAGGCCGGGGACGGCTGCGCGCTCCAGACCGCCAGCACCCCGCCCGGCGCCAGCCGGTGCCGCAGGACGGCCAGCCCGTCCGGGCCGTACAGCCCGGCGTTCGCGTCGGTGACGGTCCAGTCCGGCCCGTTGTCGATGTCCAGGCAGAGCGCGTCGTAGCGGACGCCGTCGGAACCGGCCAGGTACTCCAGCAGGTCGGCGTGGACCACCTCGACCCGCTCGTCGTCGAGCGCCCCGGCCGAGAACCCGGCCAGCGGGCCGCCGCGGTGCCACGCGATGATCGCGCTCTCGCGCTCCACCACGGCGATCCGCCCCCAGCGCGGCTCGGCCACCGCGTGCGCCAGCGAGAAGCCGACCCCGAGCCCGCCGATCAGCACGGACGGCCGCGCCGACGGACCGGTCCGGTCCAACTCGTCCAGCGCCGCCCCGACCAGCAGCCGCTCGGAGCGCCCGTCGACGGTGTCCATCAGGAAGCAGCCGTTGACGATGATCTCGTAGTGTCTGCCGCGCTGCCGCAGCACCACCTCGCCGCCAGGGCCCTCGCGCCGGTCGAGCGTGACGACGGCGGCGAAACCGTCCCGTTCGGGCAGTGCGGTGCTCATGCGGTGGATTCCTCCGCGGTGGTCGGGGACACGGACGCGCGGAACGGTCGGCGACGGACCCCGGACCTGGGGCCGACGGACCGGACCACCCGCCCGACGATAGCCGAGCCGCCCCCGGCCGGCCGCCGATTTACGTGGTGATCAGCACTCCGGCGTACGACACCCCCGCCACCACCACCCAGGAGCCCAGACCGAGCAGCGCGATCCGGCCGCCGGTGCGCACCATGGTCGGCAGGTGGACGGCGCTGCCGAGCCCGAAGAGGGCGGCCGCGAGCAGCAGCTCCTGGGCGTCCCCGGCGAGCGTGAGGGCCCGCTCGGGCAGCACCCCGGTGGTGCGCAGCGCGATCATGGCCAGGAACCCGGCGACGAACAGCGGCAGCAGCGGCGGCCGCTTCCCGTCCACCGGCCCGGTGCCGGCCCGGCGGCGCGCGCGCCGGGCGGCCACCGCGACACCGGCGACCAGCGGGGCCAGCAGGACCACCCGCATCAGCTTGACCAGCACCGCCTCGCGCAGCGCGCCCGCGCCGCCGGTCTGCGCGGTGGCGACCACCTGCCCGACGTCGTGCACGCTGGCGCCGACCCAGCGCCCGAAGCCGCTCGGGTCCAGCCCGAGCGGGTGCTGGAGCAGCGGCAGGACGGCGATCGCCAGGGTCCCGCAGAGGGTGACCAGCGCGACGGAGGCGGCGACGTCCTCCTCCTCGCTGCCGGCGGCCTGGCTGACCGCGCCGATCGCCGAGGCGCCGCAGATCGAGTAGCCGGTGGCGACCAGCAGCGGCTGGTCGCCGGGCAGTCCGAGCCGCCGCCCGAGCCAGCAGGTGCCGGCGAAGGTCGCGGAGACCACGGCGAGCACCATGGCGACGGTGGCCCAGCCGAGGCCGAGCACGTCGTCGAGGCTCAGTTTGAGGCCGAGCAGCACGATGCCGATCCGCATCAGCCGCTTGCCGGCGGTGGAGAGCCCGGGCCGGGCGACGCCGCGGACCACCGGCCGCAGGCCGGGCAGGTGCGCGGCGGCGACGCCGAGCACGACGGCGGCGGTGAGCTTGGGCACGGCGGGTACGGCCTGGTGGACGGCGAGCGCGGCGGCGACGCCGAGCGCGGCGAGCAGCAGGCCGGGGGCGTCGCCGCCGAGCGGGGGCAGGGCGCGGGTGCGGACCGGCCGCACCTCGCGGTCCCGGAGGATCAGTGCCATGCGGGGCTCACCGCTGGTCGCCGGCCGGCAGCCGGTAGACGCGCCGGATGCTGGTGCCGAGCCGGGAGACGTCGGCGCCGTACACGTGGATGGAGATGGCGGTGGAGCCGCAGGCGTTGCGGACCAGGTGGATGTCGCCGGGCGGGGCGAACGCGGCGACGGTGCCGGCCGGGCCGACCACGTGCTCGGTCTCGACCAGGTGGGCGGTGGGGCCGTCGGAGACCAGCCGGTAGCGGGTCTCGCTCTCCTGGCCCTGGTGGACGCCGGCCACGCACCAGGAGACGTGGTCGTGGATCGGGGTCCGCTGGCCGGGCAGCCAGACCAGGGCGACCACCGAGAAGGAGCCGTCGCCCTCGGCGTGCAGAACGTGCTGGCGGTAGCGGTCCGCGTCGCCCTCGCGCTGTTCGGCGGTGAGCAGCTCACCGTCGCCGAGGTGCGGGGCGAGGCGCTCGCCGACCAGGTAGGCGGTGAGTTCCGGCGGCAGGCCGCGGTCCACGACCGCGCGGATCTCGCCGACGAGGGCGGTCATACGCTCGGTGAGCCGGCCGCTGCCGACCGTGGCTGACGTTGTCATGGCTGTAGGGTCGCCCCGCGCGACCTATCACGTCCAAGGAGGGTTCTTTCGCTCTCCCCCAACCACCGCTTATCGATCGGGCCCGGGTCGGCGCCCGGCGGCCCGGGGTCGGAGCGCCGGCCGACCCCGGGTCAGCAGCCGACGCGGGCGGCGGCGGCCTGCCGCAGATGGTCCAGGACCAGGGCGGTGGCGGGGATCCGCCGGTGCTCGCGGAGCACGTACGCGCTGACCTGCCGGCGCAGGTGCGGCTCCACGGCCCGGCCGGTGACCTTGCGGTGGCACATGAAGGAGAGCACCAGCGCGGGCATCAGCGCGATCCCGACCCCGGCGGCGACCAGGCTCTGCACGGCGAGGTTGTCGTCGGTGGAGAACACGATGTCCGGCGCGAAGCCCTCCTCCGCGCAGACGTGCAGCAGGTTGGCCCGGCAGCGCGGGCAGCCGGCGATCCACCGCTCGCCGTCGAGGTCGGCCAGCCGGACGGCGTGCCGACGCCCGAGCGGGTGCCCGACCGGCAGCAGCACGGTCAGCAGGTCCTCCATCAGCGGGATCTCGTCCAGCTCCGGCGGCACCTCGGCGGGTGCGCCGGGATAGCGGAAGGCCAGCGCGATGTCGCACTCACCGCGCAGCAGCCGCTGCACGGAGTCGGGCGGCTCGGCCTCCAGGAGTTCGACCCGGACGCCGGGGTGCTCGGCGAGCAGCCGGGCCATCGTCTCCGGTATCAGGGTGGCGTTGGCGCTGGGGAACGCGCAGACCCGGACGCGTCCGGCGCGCAGCCGGGCCAGCGCGGCGAGCTGCTGCTGGGCGGCGGAGAGGCTGCCGAGGATCTGCTCGGCGTGCCGGGAGAGCGCCTCGCCGGCCTCGGTGAGCCGCAGTCCGCGCCCGGCCCGGGTGAACAGCGGCAGGCCGACGGTGCGTTCCAGGGCCTTCATCTGCTGGGTGATGGCGGGCTGGGTGTAGCCGAGTTCCCGGGCGGCCGCCGAGTAGGAGCCGGCCCGGACGACCTCGTGGAAGGTCCGGATGTGCCGCGAGTCGAATACCGGCTCCACTGTCCTCCGCCCGGCCGCTGTGCCACTGCCGGGCAATCATAAGCAGAGTTTGGAGGTACCGGGCCAGTCCTCGTTCGCACCTATGGTTCACCCACGAACCGGGCACCCCTCCGGTCCCCGCCGACCCCGGGCCCGGGTCACTGCTGCGCGGCCGGCGGCAGTCCCATCGGCACCTCGGCACTGACCACCGGAGCCCCGCCCCGCACGCTCGGGCTCCGCCGGCTGCGCCGCTCGACCCAGCGGGCGAACCAGGAGAGCAGCAGACACATACCGATGTAGATCGGCGCGATCACCATCACCACCGGGATGAACGGCAGGTCGTAGTCCAGGTTGGTGGCGATCAGCTTGCCCGCGTGCAGGAACTCCTCGTAGGTGATCAGGAAGCCCAGCGAGGTGTCCTTGAGCGCCACCACCAGCTGGCTGATGATGGCCGGCAGCATCGCCCGGTTGGCCTGCGGCACCAGGACGTACGCCATGACCTGGGTCTTGCGCATGCCGAGCGCGAAGGCCGCCTCCTTCTGCCCCTTGGGCACCGCCAGCACGCCGGCCCGGAACACCTCGGCGAGCACCGAGCCGTTGTAGAGCACCAGCCCGGCCACCAGCGCCCACAGCGGGGCGACCTTGAGCGCGACGAAGATGAAGAAGATCATCACCAGCAGCGGCATGGCCCGGAAGAACTCCACCACCAGGGTGGACAGCCAGCGCACCACCCGGTGGTCGGAGAGCCGCCCGGCGGCGAACAGCGCGCCGAACGGCAGCGCGAAGAGCACCGTCCAGCCGAAGGCCTTGAGGGTGTTGCCGAGCCCGCGCAGCAACAGCTCCTGGACGCCCTTGTACTCGAAGGCCATCCACTTGGACTCGGTGAACTGCTGGGTGTGGAAGAGCATGTAGACGATCCAGCCGACCAGCGCGGCGATCGCCAGCAGCGCGAGCCCGCCGTACAGCCGGTGCCGGGCGAGCGCCTTCGGGCCGGGGACGTCGTAGAGCGCCGAGGATTCCACCGTCATCGCGAGACCGCCACTCGTCGTTCCAGCAGGTTGAAGACGGCGCTGACGGCCAGGGTGATGATCAGGTAGCCGACGGCGATCCAGACGAAGGTCCAGACGATGCTGTAGCCGAGCTCGTTGATGGTCCGGTAGGTGCCGAGCAGTTCGGTGACGCTGAACGAGCCGGCGATGGCGGTGTTCTTCGCCAGCGCGATCATCACACTGCCGATCGGGGCCACCACCGACCGGTAGGCCTGCGGCAGCACCACCAGCCCCATCGTCTGGCCGAAGGTCATGCCCAGGCTGCGCGCCGCCTCGCCCTGGCCGGCCGGCACGGTGTTCACGCCCGAACGCATCGCCTCGCAGACGAACGCCGAGGTGTAGCAGCCGAGCGCGAGCACCGCGAAGGTGAAGAACGGCAGGGTGATGTCGAAGCGCGGCAGGCCCAGCACCACGATGAAGAACAGCAGGGTCAGCGGGGTGTTGCGCAGCAGCGTCACCCAGGTGGTGCCGAACACCCGCAGCGGCTTCACCGGCGAGACCCGGAAGCTCGCCATCAGCACCCCGAGCACCAGTGACAGCACCGCGCTCACCGCGAACAGCGAGAGGGTTCCGAGGAAGCCCTCCCAGTAGGTCGACCAGTTGTCGGTCAGCGTTTTCACAGCCCGGCCTTCCCTCAGTACCGGTCGATCGGCGGCGGGGTGGGCGCGGGGATCCCGGACAGGCCGAGAGTCGCGTCGTACGCCTTCTTCCAGTCGCCGTTCTCCTCGTGGTGCGCCAGCGCGTCGTTGAGCGCGCCGCGCAGCACGGTGTCGTTCTTGGGCGTGCCGATCCCGTACGGCTCCTCGGAGAACAGCGGCCCGACCACCTTGAGCTCGTCCGGCACCTTGGCCGCGTAGCCCATGAGGATGGTGTTGTCCGTGGTGACGGCGTCCACCTGGGAGGTGATCAGGTTGTCCACGCAGGCCGAGTAGGTGTCGTAGCCGATCAGCTTGGCCTTCGGGTACTGCTTCTGGATCCGCTGGTACGGGGTGGAGCCGGCCGCCGAGCAGACCGTCTTGCCGTCCAGGTCCTGCGGCCCGTTGATGTCCTTGTTGCTCTTGCGCACCAGCAGCGACTGCCCGGCCAGGTAGTACGGCCCGGCGAAGCCGACCAGCTTCTTGCGGTTGTCGTTGATGGTGTAGGTGCCGACGTAGTAGTCGACCTGGCCGTTCTGCAGCGCGGTCTCGCGGTTGGCCGAGGCGATGGTCCGGAACTCGATCCGGTCCGGGCCGAAGCCGAGGTCAGCGGCGACCATCTTGGCGATCTCGATGTCGAAGCCGGAGTACACCCCGGTGGCCGGGTTCTTCTGGCCGAGGTAGGGCTGGTCCTCCTTGGCGCCGACCACCAGGTGCCCGCGGGCGCGGGCGCCGTCCAGGGTCGACGAACCGGTGACCGGGCTCCCGGTCACCACCTGGTAGCTGGGCAGCGCGCTGGGCTGCGGTCCCTTGGGCGGCGGGGTGCCCTCCTTGCCGCAGCCGGCCAGCAGCAGGGCGGCCGCCGCGAGGGTCACGATCTTCTTCACGGGCCGGGCCTCAGTGCTTCAGGATCTTGGAGAGGAAGTCCCGGGCGCGCTCGCTCTCCGGGGCGCTGAAGAACTCCTCCGGCGCGCGGTCCTCGACGATCCGGCCGTCGGCCATGAAGACCACCCGGTTGGCGGAGGCCCGGGCGAAGCCCATCTCGTGGGTCACCACCACCATGGTCATGCCCTCGTGCGCCAACTGGCGCATCACGTCCAGCACCTCGTTGATCATCTCCGGGTCGAGCGCCGAGGTCGGCTCGTCGAAGAGCAGCGCCTTCGGGTCCATCGCCAGCGCCCGGGCGATCGCCACCCGCTGCTGCTGGCCCCCGGAGAGCTGGGCCGGGTACTTGTCCGCCTGGTCGGCGAGCCCGACCCGCTCCAGGAGCGCCCGGGACTTCGCCTCGGCCTCCGCCCTGGCCCGCCCGCGCACCTTGATCTGCGCCAGCGAGACGTTCTGCAGCACGGTCTTGTGCGCGAACAGGTTGAAGGACTGGAACACCATCCCGACCTCGGCCCGCAGCCGCGCCAGCCCCTTGCCCTCGGCGGGCAGCGGTTCGCCGTCGATCAGGATGGTGCCCGACTCGATCGGCTCCAGCCGGTTGACGGCCCGGCAGAGCGTGGACTTCCCGGAGCCGGACGGCCCGATCACCACCACGACCTCGCCCCGGCCGACCGTCAGCTCGATCTCCCGCAGGACGTGCAGCGCCCCGAAGTGCTTGTTGACGCCGCGCAGTTCGATCAGCGGGGTGAAGCCGCCGGCCCCGGGGCCCGGGGCCGGGACGGCGTCCGGGGGCGGCTCGGGCGGGGACGGCTCAGGCGGGGACGGCTCAGGCGGGGACGGCGGTTCGGTGGCGCTCACCGGCCCTGCCGCCCCTTCAGCAGCCAGCCCAGTGCGCCACCGGCGAGCAGGGTGGCCAGCAGGGCGATCCAGAGCGGAGCGGTCACGGTGAACACCCAGAACTGGATCTTCACCTTGTCCAGGTTGGCGAACAGGAACCACACCGCGAGGACGACGATGACGCCGATCCCGATGTACCGGGTGGGAATCCCGCCGATCTCACTGCGCTTGGCACCGGAGGAGCCGTCCGAAATCTTGGTCACCCGTGCAGTCTGCGGGCGCATGGGAGGGTTTGCCCGACTACGCGCCCGGGAGTAACCCGCACGGGGCAACCCCTCCCCGCGCGGGTTTACCTCCCATCACCCTCCGTCAGCACCACACCCCTTCACCACAGCCCTCACATTCCTCAGCGCTCGTCCCGCCAGGAGCGCCACAGCGCCGCGTACGGGCCGCCGGCCGCCACCAGCTCGGGGTGGCTGCCGTACTCGCTGATCCGCCCGCCCTCGACCACCGCGATCACGTCCGCGTCGTGCGCGGTGTGCAGCCGGTGCGCGATGGCGATCACCGTACGGCCCTCCAGCACCCGGGAGAGCGAACGCTCCAGGTGCCGGGCGGCCCGCGGGTCCAGCAGCGAGGTGGCCTCGTCCAGCACCAGGGTGTGCGGATCCGCCAGCACCAACCGGGCCAGCGCCAACTGCTGGGCCTGCGGCGGCGTCAGCGCGGCGCCGCCGGAGCCGACCTCGGTGTCCAGCCCGGCCGACAGCGCGTCCACCCACTCCCCGGCGTCCACCGCGTCCAGCGCCCCGCGCAGCTCGGCGTCGTCCGCCCCGGGCGCGGCCAGCAGCAGGTTGTCCCGGAGCGTCCCGACGAAGACGTGGTGCTCCTGGTTGACCAGCGCCACCTCGGAGCGCACCCGCTCGGCCGGCATCCGGGACAGCGCCGCCCCGCCGAGGGTCACGCTGCCCCGGCCGGGCGCGTAGATCCCGGCCAGCAGCCGGCCCAGGGTGGACTTGCCCGCCCCGGACGGCCCGACCAGCGCGACCCGGCTGCCCGGGGCGACGTCCAGGCTGATGCCGTGCAGCACATCGGCGCCCTCCCGGTAGCCGAAGCGCACGTCCCGCGCCTCGACCCGCCGCCCGTCCGGCCGGGCCTCCTCGTCGTTCTCCGCCTCGGGCACCTCGTGCACACCGACCAGCCGGGCCAGCGAGGCCTGACCGATCTGCAGCTCGTCGTACCAGCGCAGGATCAGATCGACCGGCGCCACCAGCGCCTGGGCGTACAGCACCCCGGTGGTCAGCTGGCCCACGGTGATCCAGCCCCGCAGGGCGAACAGCCCGCCGAGCACCAGCGGACCGAGCACCGCCAGGGTGTACACCGCGTCGATGGTCGGGAACCAGGCCGAGCGCAGCCAGAGCGTGTACCGCTCCCAGGCGATCCACTCCGCCAGCTTGCGGTCGGTCAGCCGGACCCGCTCCTCGCCGAGCCGCAGCGTCTCGACCGTCCGGCCAGCGTCCACCGTCTCGGCCAGCACGGAGTTCACCGCCGCGTATCCGGCGGACTCGTTCCGGTAGGACTGCGGGGCCCGCCGGAAGTACCAGCGGGAGGAGGCCAGCAGCAGCGGCAGACCGAACAGCGCGGTGACCGCGAGCAGCGGCGAGGTGACCACCAGCGCGCCGAGCACCAGCAGCAGCGAGACGATCGCCACGGCCAGCTCCGGCACCGCCTCGCGCACCGACTTGTCCAGCCGGTCGATGTCGGTGGTGCCGCGGGAGACGAGGTCGCCCGTCCCGGCCCGCTCCAGGACGCCGGTCGGCAGCGCCACGGAGCGGACCAGGAAGTCCTCCCGCAGGTCCGCCAGCACCCGCTCGCCGAGCACCGCGCCGCGCAGCCGCGACCACCAGGTGAACGCGGACTGCACCGCCAGCGCGAGCAGGTACCAGGCCACGGCCACCGTGATGGTGGACCCGACGGTCCCGGTGGCCAGCGACTCGACGAGGGTGCCGAGCACCCACGGACCGACCAGCCCGGCCACGGTGGCCACCGTGTGCAGGCCGACCACCGCCGAGAAGGCGCCGCGGTGGCGCCTGGCCAGCACCCGCAGGTAGCCGCGCACGGCGGCCGGGGAGCCGACCGGCAGGGTGGTGGCCGGCCCCTGCTCCTGATGGACGGGGGGCTTCATGCGTCACTCCTCGGCTGGTCGTGCTTCGACTGGTCGTACCCCGACCGGGCGGACCGGGCGGACCGGGCCGCCGGCGCACCGGACGGGCGGCGGCGCCTCACGGCCGCTCCCCCACCGGCGCCGGCTCCTCCTCGCGGGTGACCACCGCCCGGTAGGCCGGTTCGTCGCGCATCAGCTCGCGGTGGGAGCCGGCCGCGGCCACCCGGCCGTCCCGGACCAGCACCACCCGGTCCGCCAGGTCGAGCAGCAGCGGGCTGGTCGCGAGGACCACCGTGGTGCGCCCCTCGCGGTTCTTCCGCAGCCCGGTGGCGATCCGGGACTCGGTGTGCGCGTCGACCGCGCTGGTCGGCTCGTCCAGCACCAGCACCGGCGGGTCGGCCAGCAGCGCCCGGGCCAGGGCCAGCCGCTGGCGCTGCCCGCCGGACAGCGAGCGCCCCCGCTCGGTGATCTCCGCCCGCATCACCTCGCCGCGCCCCACCAGGCCCGCCATGCCGTCCACCAGGGCGTCGAGCACGTCCTCCGCGCGGGCCGCGGCGAGCGCCGCGGCGGGGTCGACCCGGCCGGAGGCGGGGATCTCGAACAGCGCCGCCAGGGTGCCGGAGAGCAGCACCGGCTCCTTGTCGTGCACCAGCACCGCGGCCCGCGCCTCGGCCAGCGGGACGGTGTCCAGCTCGGTGCCGCCGAGCCGGACGGAGGGCTCCGGCCGACCGCCCTCGGCCACCGGGACGTGCCCGCCGAGCCGCTCGGCCAGCGCGCCGGCGAGGTCCGGGTCGCCGCAGACCACCGCGGTCAGCTCACCGGCCCGGGCGGTCAGCCCGGTGACCGGGTCGTACAGGTCGGAGCGCGCCGGGTCGGCGAGCCGGCCGGTCCCGGCGCCCTCCGTACGGGCGAGCGCGAGCACCCGGACGGCGCGCCCCGCCGAGACCCGGGCGACGCTCCAGGCGTGCGCGGCCTCGCCGAGGATCCGCAGCGGCGCGGCGAGGAAGGCCGTCGCGCCGTAGACCGCGACCAGGGTGCCGACCGAGATCCGCCCGTCGGCCGCCAGCCGGGCGCCGTACCAGGTGATGCCGACCACGAACAGCCCCGGCAGCAGCACCTGCTGCGCCTGCATCAGGGACCAGATCCGGGCCGAGCGGACGGCGGCCGCCCGGACCTTCTGGGAGGCCTCGCGGTAGCGGTCGAGGAAGAGCTCCTCGCCACCGATCCCGCGCAGCACCCGGAGCCCGGCCACCGTGTCGGCGGCCAGCTCGGTGGCCTTGCCGCCGAGGGCGCGCTGCGCGGTGTAGCGGCGTTCGAACGGTCCGAGCAGCGGCCAGACCGAGGCGGCGAGGGCCGGCACGCCGAGCAGCACGGCCAGCCCGAGCACCGGCTCGGTGGCCAGCACCGCGGCGCTCACCGCCAGCCAGACGACGATCGCCCCGCGCAGCCGGGCGACGAGCTCGACGTACCAGCCGATCTTCTCGACGTCCCCGCTGCCGACCGCGACGATCTCGCCGGTGGCGATCCGCCGGGACAGCCCGGAGCCGAGGTGCGAGGCCTGACGGGCCACCAGCTGCCGTACCTGGCTGGCGGCGTGGATCCAGTTCCAGACCGCCTGACGGTGCAGCAGGACGGTGCCGACCGCGGAGACCGCGGCCAGCGCGAGGGCGAGCGCGCCGGCCCGCCACAGGGCGCCGGAGTCGCCGTCCACGACGGCCTGGACGCCGAGGCCGACCGGCACCGGCAGGGCCGCCTGACACCCCATCTCCAGCAGCGCCCAGCAGGTGGCGAGCACCTGCCCGCGCCGCTGCCCGCGCTGGAGCCAGCGCAGGAAGGCGAGCGGGGAGGAGAGGTCAGGTCGGCCGGGATCGGCCAGGGGGAGGGTTTTGAGCAGCATGACGCTCCGTTGGGGGGGGCGGTGCGGACGGAGGGCGCGAGGGGCGGCCGGTATGGTCACGGCGGAGGGTCGGTCAGGAGGGTCGGTCAGGAGGCCATGGCAGCGAGCCTGCCAACCCGAGTGTGACCTGCGCAACAGGTTTTCCGGCGGTCCGGTCGGCCACACCGCCGCCCCGCCCCGACCCCGTAGGCTTCTGCGTGCGCCGGTAGCGCGCGTCGGAAAATTTTCCCGGACCGGGGAACAATTCCGGCCACCCCGCCGGTTGCGCCATCGGAACCACATGGACGACCAGGAGAGGGCACTCCTTCCGTGAGCAACATCCCGAGCGTCAAGCTCAACGACGGCACCCTGATCCCCCAGCTCGGCTTCGGCGTCTGGCAGGTCCCGGACGCGGAGGCCACCGCCGCCGTCCGCACCGCGATCGAGGTGGGCTACCGGTCCATCGACACCGCCGCGATCTACGAGAACGAGACCGGCACCGGCAAGGCGATCGCCGAGGCCCTGGCCGGCGGCGTCGCCCGCGAGGACCTCTACATCACCACCAAGCTGTGGAACTCCGGCACCCGCGACTGGTCCGGCGAGCAGGGCCGCGACGCGGTGCTCCGCGAGTTCGACGCCTCGCTGGAGCGGCTCGGCCTGGAGTACCTCGACCTCTACCTGATCCACTGGCCGCGCCCGATGCACGGCAGCTACGTCAACGTGTGGCAGGCCCTGGAGCAGCTGCGCGCCGACGGCCGGGTCCGCTCGGTCGGCGTCTCCAACTTCGGCACCGAGCAGCTCACCCGGCTGGCCGAGGAGTCCTCGCTCGTCCCGGCGCTGAACCAGGTGGAGCTGCACCCGTACTTCCCGCAGGAGGAGCTGCGCGCCTTCCACGCCGAGCACGGCATCGCCACCGAGGCGTGGAGCCCGCTCGGCCAGGGCAAGGACCTGCTCGGCGAGCCGGCCCTGGTCCGGATCGCCGAGAAGCACGGCCGCACCGTCGCCCAGGTGGTGCTCCGCTGGCACCTGCAGAGCGGGATCGTCGCGATCCCGAAGTCGGTCACCCCGTCGCGGATCAAGGAGAACCTCGACGTCGCCGGCTTCGAGCTGGACGCCGAGGACCTCACCGCGATCGCCGGTGTCGCCACCGGCACCCGGATCGGCCCGGACCCGCAGGGCTTCGACTGGAACTAGCCGGCCGGCGGCACCGCCCGCCCGCCCGCCCGCGTCAACGGTGAAGGCCGCCCTCCCCGATCGGGGAGGGCGGCCTTCACCGCGTTGACCAGCGGAAACCGTCACCGGCCCCGGGGCCGGCGGCCTGCGGTCGACGACGGTCGGCCGCCGGGTGAGCGGCGGACGACCGAGGAGCGACCGGCGGGCGGCTGGCGAATCGTTTTGTCGAACGGCCCGGGCGTACGCCTACAGCCGGGCCGCCTTGGCGATCAGCGCGAGCGCGGCCTCGTGCTCGTGCTCCTCCAGCGGAGCCAGCAGCAGCCCCTGGACCCGGGCCACCCCCGCGGCCGAGCGGTGCAGCAGGTCCTGCCCCGCCGGCGAGAGCGACAGCAGGTTGCGCCGCCCGTCCGAGGGGTCGCGGCGACGCTGGACCAGGCCGCGCCGGACCAGCCGGCTGACCATCTCCGCCATCGTGGCCTTGTCCAGCGAGGCGAGCTCGCCGACCGTGCGCTGGTCCGCGCCCGGCTCCAGTTCGAGCGCGTCCAGCACCGCGTACTGCGGCGCCGTCAGCTCCGAACCGACGTGCTCCGACCAGAGCTTGGTGTGCACCTGCTGGCTCACCCGGATCAGGTAGCCGATCGCCCGCTGGGCGTCCAGCATCGGTCGCGCGTCCGTCAGGACGGCGACCTGGGCCGGCTCCAGTCTGGCTATCTTGGCCATCACACGGACGATCTCCAGCTGCTCCTCCGGGGTCAGCGGCTCGAACAGCGTGCGCTGCACGCGGACCACTCCGCCGGTGGCCTCGCGGACAGCCTGGGCACCGCTCTGCGAGAGAGCGAGCAGCTTGCGCCGGCCGTCGGCCGGGTCTCGGCGCCGCAGCACCAGGCCGCGCCGGACCAGCCGGGCGACCATCTCGGCCATCGTGGCCTTGTCGAGCGAAGCACGCTCGCCGACGGTCCGCTGGTCGGCGCCCGGTTCGAGGGCGAGAACCAGCAGGACCGCGAACTGCGGGGCCGTGAGATCGGCCCCGACATGTTCGGACCACAACCGGGTGTGGACCTGCTGTGCAACGCGGATGAGGTGTCCGGGCGACTGCTGCAGTCGCGCGGACACGCGGGTCGTCGGGATCTCCCCCAGCACCATGTATCCGTCCCGATGTCACACCCGGTGTGTGTGGGACACCCGGGTGGGGCAGTAACGGCGAGTGGGCGTCCCGCTGTGAGGGAGGGCGCTCCAGCCGTGCAGCCGGTGGCTGCTGGCGGACACTATACAAACGGCAGGCCCTCGCTGGCAGGCAGGGGCGGATAGTAGACGCAGGTTCGGCAACATTGGCATATTTACTCGCCGCGCCGACCCACCGGTAACCCGTTCGCAGGAGAAAGCCGACCGGTCGGTCCTTACCCTCGGTCACCTGCGCCTTCGCCCTGGCCGCGCTCCCTACTCGCCGGTAGGGTATGGCCACCCGGGCGGATCCGCCCTCCGGACCTGCCCGGCGGAACCCGAGAGCCCGCCGTACGGTTCCTGGGAGTTCCCTGAGTGCCCCGGCGCGGAACGGAACCGCGTCCGGCCGGTCACCGCGGCGACCCCCGAGCGACACCCGAGCGCCATCCGCGGACTCGCATCGACGTCCGCGGACCTCCGAGAGAGAGACGAGACCGAGCATGACCGAGCAGACCACCACGCCCCGGGTCGCCGTCGTCACCGGCGCCGCACGCGGCCTGGGCGCCGCCACCGCCGTCCGCCTGGCCGCCGACGGCTACGCCGTCGCCGTCCTCGACCTGGAGGAGTCGGCCGGCCGGGAGACCGTCGAGCGGATCACCGCCGCCGGCGGCCGGGCCATCGCGGTCGGCGCGGACGTCTCGGACGCCGACCAGGTGCAGGCCGCGGTCGACCGGATCGTCGCGGAACTCGGCGCTCCGGTCGTCCTCGTCAACAACGCGGGCGTGCTGCGCGACAACCTGATCTTCAAGATGACCGAATCCGACTGGGACACGGTCATGAACGTGCACCTGCGCGGCGCGTTCCTGATGACCCGGGCCGTCCAGAAGTACATGGTCGACGCCGGTTTCGGACGGATCGTCAACCTGTCGTCCTCCTCCGCCCAGGGCAACCGCGGCCAGGCCAACTACTCCGCCGCCAAGGCCGGCCTGCAGGGCTTCACCAAGACCCTGGCCATCGAGCTCGGCAAGTTCGGCATCACCGCCAACGCGGTCGCCCCCGGCTTCATCGCCACCGACATGACCGCCGCCACCGCGGCCCGGGTGGGCATGGACTTCGAGGACTTCAAGGCCGCCGCGGCCACCCAGATCCCGGTGCAGCGGGTCGGCGTGCCGGAGGACGTGGCGCACACCATCTCGTTCTTCGCCGGCGAGGGCGCGGGCTTCGTCTCGGGTCAGGTGGTCTACGTGGCCGGCGGTCCGCTCGACTGAACCACCGGACCTACACAGGGTTACCACGGGGTGGGAACCGGCTCGACCGGTCTCCCACCCCGCGCCTTTTCATCCAGGATGTGGAAAAGGCACACGAACACCATACGGGCATTCGATCCGAAAACGCCGTCGGAGCCTCCGGAAACAGCCGTTCCGCGATCACCGAACGCCTATGCCGAGGAATTCCGAATTACGCCGCGAATGACCCGGGGGCGGTGGGTATGGTCACCGCCGTGCAAGCGCCGAGTGAACGCCCGGGCCGCCCGGAGCCCCCGACCACCCGCCGTGAGCGCCCGCGTCCCACCCACCGCGCGCCCGCCCGGCCACCCCTCTCCCCCCGCCTGACCGCGCTGCTGGCCCTGACCGCGCTCGGCTACCTGCTCGTCGTCGCGGCCGTCCTGCTCGACACCGCGCTGGTCGATCTCGACTGGAAGATCCGGCTGGTCCGGCCCTATGAACGCTGGCCCGGCCCCCACCCGCTGCTCGACACCTGGGTGGTGGCCGGCCAGCGCGGCCCCTCCGCACTGGCCGCCTTCGCCTGGCTCGGCTGGCGCGCCCTCCGACTGGGCCGGATCCGGCCGCTGCTGGTGATGGGCGCCGCCCTGCTACTGCTCAACCTGACGGTCGGCGGGGTCAAGGTGGTCACCGGCCGACTCGGCCCGCACTACGCGCATTACGTCGGGTCCCCGGAGCTCTTCTCGGGGGGCACCATATTCCCGTCCGGCCACACCGCGAACGCCGTGGTCACCTGGGGCGCCCTCGCCTACCTGGCGGGCCGCTGGCGGCGCACCGGCGCGCTGCTCGCCGGTGCCACCGCGTGGTCGGTTGGCCTCACCACCGTCTATCTCGGCACCCACTGGGTGACCGACGTGCTGGCCGGCTGGGCCGCCGGGCTGCTCGTGCTGCTCTCGCTCCCGCTGCTCGAACCCCTGGTGCTCGCCGCCGAGCGACGGCTCGTCCGCCGCCGGAGCACCACTGCGGCCGGACGACGGAGCACCACCACGGCCGGGCGCCGGAGCACCGCCCCGGCCGGGCGCCGGGAGGCCGGTGCTACCCCTCCCAGCTGCGTACCACCACCCCGTCGCGCACCGCGAGGTTGAGCCGCCCCTCCCGGTAGTCCATGGTCATCGCGGCCCCCGGCGCCAGCACCCGCACCGAGGCCCAGCCGTGCCGGCGCGCCAGCTCCTCGGCCCGCTCGACCCGCAGCCCCGCGTAACCCTCCGCATCCGTGTCCGTCATCGCCCCTCCCCGGCTCGCCCAACGGACGTACGCTGGAATGGTAGACCGCCTGTACGAACCCGCCGCGCCCGACGCCCGACGCGCGGCCCGGACCGGGAGGTGACCGCGGGTGCCCGCCACCACCCCGCGGCGGTGGCGCAGCGGCACCGAACCCGCCACCGCCCGCAGCGACCTCAAGCTGCGCTACCTGCTCTCGCTGACCTTCACCCCGCTGTTCGCGCTGGCCACCGCGGGGTTCGCGGTCTGGGCGGCGAGCGCCCCCGAATTCGGTGCGCCGAGCCGGGGGACCCTCATCGGCTTCGCGGTGGCCTGCGGGATCCTCACCCTGCTCGCCGCGGTCGATCTCGTCATCGTCGTCCGGCGCCGCCGGACCGAACTCTGACGCGCACCCTCCCGCGGGGTGGGAAACCTGCCCCCACCCCACGGAACACCCCGCGGAAGACGCCGCGGCGCCTCAGCGGTTGCTGACCGCCTGCTTCACCAGCGTCCGCCCGAAGTCCCACATCAGGCCGCTCCCCCGGTGGGCGTCCTCCATCACCTCGGTGAACGCCTCCATGAACCGGTCGACGTCCCGCTCGGTGATGATCAGCGGCGGAATCAGCTTGATCACCTCCAGGTGGTCCCCGGACACCTGGGTGAGGATCCGGTGCCGCTGGAGCAGCGGCACGACCACCATCTGGGCGAACAACCCCTTGCGGGCCGCCTGCAGGGCCGTCCAGCCGGTCCGCAGCTTCAGCGACTTCGGCCGGCCGAACTCGATGCCGATCATCAGCCCGCGCCCCCGCACCTCGGCGAGCAGCTCGTACCGGTCGACCAGCGCGGTCAGCCGCTCCCGGAAGTGGTCGCCGACCTTGCGGGCGTTCTCCACCACCCGCTCGTCCCGGATGACCTCCAGGGTCGCCAGTCCGGCGGCCATCGCCTGCGCGTTGGAGCCGAAACTGGCCGAGTGCACCAGCACCCGGTCCATCGAGGAGTACACCTTCTCGAAGATCCAGCCCTTGCCGAGCGTCGCCCCGACCGGCACGTAGCCGCCGGAGAGCGCCTTGGCCGCGCACAGCAGGTCCGGCAGGACGCCGTCCTCCTCCTGGTAGGCGAAGAACTCGCCGGTGCGCCCGATGCCGGTCTGCACCTCGTCGCAGATCAGCAGCGCCTTGTGCTCGTGCAGCAGGTCCTGCGCGGCCCGCAGCCAGCCGGGCGGGGTCGCCTGTACGCCCTTGCCCTGGATCGGCTCGACGATCAGTGCGGCGACGTCGCCGCGCTTCAGCTCCTTGGCCAGCGCCGCGAGGTCGCCGAGCGGGACGGCGGTGTCCGGCAGCAGCGGGTCGAAGCCCTTGCGGAAGCCGCTCTCGCCGTTGACCGAGAGGGAGCCGGTGGTCAGCCCGTGGAAGGCGTGGTCCGCGTAGAGGATCCGCCGGCGGCCGGTGGCGTACCGGGCGAACTTCAGCGCCGTCTCCACCGCCTCGGTGCCGCTGTTGCCGAAGAACACCCGGTCCAGCCCGGGCGTGTACGACAGCAGCCGCTCGGCGAGCAAACCGGGCAGCGGCGAGCAGTCGAAGCGGACCAGGTCCGGCAGGTCGAGGTCCATCACCTGCTGGACGGCCGAGCGGACCACCGGGTGGTGGCGGCCCAGGGCGAAGATGCCGAAGCCGGCGAGCATGTCGAGGTACTCGTTGCCCTCGGCGTCGTAGAAGTACTGCCCCTGGGCCCGCTCGTAGTACTTGTCGAAGCCGATGGTGTGCAGCATCCGGGCCAGCTGCGGGTTCAGGTAGCGGCTCTGCAGCTCGTACCGCTCCCCGCCCCGCTCGGCGAGCAGGGCGGCCAGGTCGAAACGGGCAGAGGTGCGGTCGTCGGGGTCGGCCGGCATGGCGCTGGTTCGCTCCTCGTTCGGAAGTTCCCGGTTCGGAAGTCACCGGTTCGGAAGCTCCCGGTCCGGCAGTCCCCGGTCCGGAAGCAGGTGCTTGGCGAAGGCGGCGGTCTGGGCGGCGACCCCGGTGCCGGTCAGCCCGGTCTCCTCCAGGAGCTCGCCGCGCGCGGCGTGCCCGAGGAACTCCTGCGGCAGGCCGAGCACCCGCACCGGGACGTCCACGTCCGCGTCCCGCAGCGCCTGGGCGACGGCCGCGCCGACGCCGCCGGTGCGGCCGTTGTCCTCGACGGTGACCACCAGCCGGTGCTCGGCGGCGAGGAGCGGCAGGGCCGGGTCGACCGGCTTGACCCAGCGCGGGTCGACGACGGTCGTGGTGAACCCCTCGGCGAGCAGCAGCCGGGCCGCGTCCAGCCCGGCGGCGGCCGTGGTGCCGACGGTGACCAGCAGGATCTCCGGCAGCTCCCCGGTGCGCAGCAGTACGTCCACGCCGCCGATCCGCTCGACCGCGGGGACGGCCGGGCCGATGGTCGCCTTGGGGAAGCGCACCACGGTGGGGGCGTCGGCGACGTCCACCGCCTCGCGCAGCTGGGCGCGCAGTTCGTCGGCGTCGCGCGGGGCGGCCAGCCGCAGTCCGGGGACGACCTGGAGGATCGACATGTCCCACATGCCGTTGTGCGAGGCGCCGTCCGGTCCGGTCACCCCGGAGCGGTCCAGCACGAAGGTGACGCCCAGCCTGTGCAGGGCGACGTCCATCAGCACCTGGTCGAAGGCCCGGTTGAGGAAGGTCGCGTACACCGCCACCACCGGGTGCAGCCCGCCGGTGGCCAGGCCGGCCGCGCTGGTGACGGCGTGCTGCTCGGCGATGCCGACGTCGAAGGTCCGCTCCGGGTAGGCCTTGGCGAACTTGGCCAGGCCGACCGGTTGGAGCATGGCGGCGGTGATCGCCACCACGTCCGGCCGCTCGGCGCCGACGGCCAGCAGCTCGTCGCCGAAGACCGAGGTCCAGGAGACGCCGCCGCTGGGCGAGATCGGCAGGCAGGTGTAGGGGTCGATCGGGTTGACGGCGTGGAAGCGGTCCGCCTCGTCCTGTTCGGCGGGCAGGTAGCCGCGGCCCTTGACGGTGAGGCAGTGCACGATGACCGGGCCGCCGAAGCCGCGGGCCTTGCCGAGCGCCGACTCCAGCGCGGCGACGTCGTGGCCGTCGATCGGGCCGAGGTACTTGAGCCCGAGGTCCTCGAACATGCCCTGCGGCGCGAAGGCGTCCTTGAACCCCTTCTTGGCCCCGTGCAGGGCGTCGTAGATCGGCGGGCCGACCACGGGGGTGCGCTGCAGGGTGCCCTTGCCCCAGGACAAAAAGCGCTCGTAGCCCCGGGTGGTGCGCAGGGTGGCGAGGTGGTTGGCGAGGCCGCCGATGGTGCGGGCGTAGGACCGCTCGTTGTCGTTGACGACGATGACCAGCGGCCGGTCCTTGGCGGCGGCGATGTTGTTGAGCGCCTCCCAGGCGAGGCCGCCGGTGAGCGCGCCGTCGCCGATCACCGCGACGGTGTGCCGGTCGTGCTGGCCGAGCAGCTGGGCGGCCTTGGCCAGGCCGTCGGCGTAGGAGAGCGCGGTCGAGGCGTGCGAGTTCTCGACCAGGTCGTGCTCGGACTCGGCCCGCGAGGGGTAGCCGGACAGCCCGCCCCGGGAGCGCAGCCCGGAGAAGTCCTGGCGGCCGGTGAGCAGCTTGTGGACGTAGCTCTGGTGGCCGGTGTCCCAGACGATCCGGTCGTGCGGGGAGTGGAAGACCCGGTGCAGGGCGATGGTCAGTTCGACCACCCCGAGGTTGGGACCGAGGTGGCCGCCGGTCCGGGTGACGGCGTCGATCAGGAAGTCGCGGATCTCGTCGGCGAGCCGGGGCAGCTCGGCGGCCGGGAGGGTTCTCAGATCCGCCGGGGATGTGACGCTGGAGAGCAGTGACATGGCTTTCACCTCACGACTCGGAGCGGTGCGGTGGTGCCCCCGCCGTCGGACCGCGGCCGCGCGGGGTGGGGCCCGGCCCGGGCGCGTGGCCCGGGCCGGGCGGGGCGGACGGCGGGTGGCCGTCCGCCGGACGGGTGCGGTCAGCGGCTCCGGCCGGAGCCGACGGTGTCGGTGATCGCCCGCAGGGACTCCTTGAGGGAGCCCATGGTGGCGAGGACGGCGGTCGGCTCGTAGCCGCAGTGCGCCATGCAGTTGGAGCAGCGGGCGTCCTTGCCGCGCCCGTACTTGTCCCAGTCGGTCTTCTCGATCAGCTCGCGGTAGGTCGGCACGTAGCCGTCGGCCATCAGGTAGCAGGGCCGCTGCCAGCCGAACAGCGAGTAGTTCGGGATGCCCCAGGCGGTGCACTCGAAGTCGACCTTGCCCTCCAGGAAGTCCAGGAAGAGCGGGCTGTGGTTGAGCCGCCAGCGCCGCCGGTTGCCGCCGGCGAAGGTCTTGCGGAACAGCTCGCGGGTCTGCTCGACGCCGAGGAAGTGCTCCTGGTCGGGTGCCTTCTCGTAGGCGAACGCCGGGGAGATCATCATCTCGTCGACCTGGAGCTCGTCGTTGAGGTAGTCGAGCACGTCGATGATGGTCTGCGGGGTGTCGGTGTTGAAGAAGGTGGAGTTGGTGGTCACCCGGAAGCCGCGCCGCTTGGCCTCCTTGATCGCCTCCACCGCCTCGTCGAAGGTGCCCTCCTTGGCCACCGAGGCGTCGTGCCGCTCGCGCAGCCCGTCGATGTGCACGGTGAAGGTGAAGTAGGGCGAGGGCGTGAACTTGTCCAGCTTCTTGCGCATGAGCAGCGCGTTGGTGCAGAGGAACACGTACTTGCGGCGCTCGACCAGCTGCCGGACGATCTCGTCGATCTGCGGGTGCATCAGCGGCTCGCCGCCGGCGATCGAGACCATCGGGGCCCCCGACTCCAGCACCGCGCCGACGGCCTGGGCGACCGGCATCCGCTGCTTCAGCACCCCCGCCGGGTGCTGGATCTTGCCGCAGCCCTCGCAGGCCAGGTTGCAGGCGAACAGCGGTTCCAGTTCGACGATCAGCGGGAATTTGTCGCGTCGCTTGAGCTTCTGCTGCATGAGGTAGGTGCCGACCCGCACGGTCTGGCGCAGCGGCATGGCCATGGCTAGCTCGCCTCCTGGGGGAGCGTCGAGGATGTGGGGTGGTGGAGGGTGGCGGGCGCCGGCCGGTCCCGGTCCGGCCGGTCGTTCCGCAGGTGCCAGTCGACCAGGGCGGGCACCGTGGCGCGCAGTGTCCGCCAGGCGCGGACGCCCGCCGGCAGGGTGCCCGGGCGCAGCAGCTCCCGTTCGGGGGTGTCGACGACCACCCGGAGCACGGCCGCCGGCAGGGCGGGGCGCAGCTCGCGCAGGGCCGCCAGTACGGCGGCGGCCTCCATGTCGACGGCGAGCGCGCCCTGCAGGTGCAGGGCGCGCCGTTCGAGGCCGCGCACCACGTGGTCGGCGGTGTGGTGCACGCCCGTGTGCGCGGTCAGACCGCGCACGGTGAGGGCCCGGGTGAGCGCCGGGCCCGAGCCGACGGCGTAGTGGTTGCCCTCGGCGTCGCGCACCCCGTCCGCGACGATCACGTCGCCGGGCGTGATGCCCGGCGCGACGGAGGCGCCGAAGCCGGCCACCACGACGGCGCCGTAGCCGCCGGGAGCGGCGGTCAGCAGTCGCCTGACGGCGAGTGAGGCCCGCCGCCGGCCGACGCCGGTGCGCACCAGGACGGGCGGGCCGCCCGACGCACCGCGCCAGTCCCCGCCGCGCAGGGCCCATACCTCGGGGCCGAGCGCGCAGAGGACCAGCAGCGGGGCAGCGGTCATCGGGACGCCCCGATCGCCGCGGGACCGGTGGTCGGCCGGCCGGTGGCGGGGCTGCCGTGCAGATAGCGGCCGAGTGCGGTGACCGGGAACACCAGCCGGTAGAGGTGGTAGTTGATGGAGAAGTCCCACGGGAAGCCGGTGCCGGTGAACTGTGGTTCGTCCCAGGTGCCCTCGGGCAGCTGGGTGCGCACCAGCCAGTCGGCGCCGCGGTCGACGGCGGGGTTGGCCCGGCCGTCCGGGCCCTCCTCGGCCGCGAGCAGCGCCATCAGCGCCCAGGCGGTCTGCGAGGCGGTGGACTCGCCGCGCCCGGCCCAGCGCGCCGGGTCCTCGTAGGAGCGCATGTCCTCGCCCCAGCCGCCGTCGGTGTTCTGCCGGTCCTCCAGCCAGCGGACGGCGCGGCGGATCGCCGGGTGTTCGGCGGGCACGCCGGCGGCGACCAGGGCGGGGAGCACCGAGCCGGTGCCGTAGATGTAGTTGGTGCCCCAGCGGCCGAACCAGGAGCCGTCCGCCTCCTGGTTGCGCAGCAGCCACTCGACGCCGCGCCGGGTGCGCGGGTCGCGCGCCTTGCCGACCTCGGCGAGCATCTCCACGACGTGCGCGGTGACGTCCGCCGACGGCGGGTCGACCACCTCGCCGAAGTCGCAGAACGGCAGCTTGTTCGGCAGGGTGCTGGTGTTGTCGACGTCGAAGGCCCCCCAGGCACCGTTCTTGGACTGCATGCCGAGGTTCCACCGGACGCCGCGGTCGACGGAGCCGGCCACCTTGGCCGGGTCCGGGTGGGCGACCCGGCGCAGCGCGAGCACCACCTCGGCGGTGTCGTCGATGTCCGGGTAGGTGTCGTTCTCGAACTCGAAGGCCCAGCCGCCGGGGGCGAGCGAGGGCCGCTGGACGGACCAGTCGCCGCGCTTGGTGATCTCCTCGCCGAGCATCCAGTCGACGGCGGAGACCAGCGCGGGGTGGTCGGCCGGGAGGCCGGCGTCGACCAGGGCGATGGTGGCCAGGCAGGTGTCCCAGACCGGGGACTGGCAGGCCTCCAGCCAGCGCTGCCCGTCGGGGGTGTGCACGGTGAAGCGGTCGAAGGAGGCGAGCCCGGCCCGCATCACCGGGTGGTCGAGCTCGTAGCCCTCCAGGTGCAGGGCGATCAGCGAGTAGACGGCGGGCGGCTGGATGCCGCCCCAGCAGCCGTCGGCCTCCTGGCGTTCGACGATCCAGCGGCAGGCCTGGGAGACGGCGAGCCGGCGCAGCGGGCGCAGGGCGCGGTGGTGGTAGGCGTGCAGGGCCTTGTCGAGGCGTTCGAACAGGCCGTCCCAGCTGGTCGCCGGGGCGAGCGGCCGGACGGGGAAGGGGTCGTCCGGGTCGGTGTGCAGTTCGGTGAGCGCGAAGGGCGCCGGGCGCACCGGCCGGTGCGCGGAGACGACGGTCAGCGGGACGATGGTCTGCCGTGCCCAGCAGCCGAAGGCGTAGATGTTCAGGGGGAGCCACTTCGGCAGGAACATGATCTCGGGCGGCATCTCCGGCAGCCGTTCCCAGGGCCACCAGCCGAACAGGGCGAGCCAGATTCGGGTGAACACCCGGGCGGCGGCGATGCCGCCCGCGGACCGGATCCAGCGCGCGGCGGCCATCATGTGCGGGGCGCTCGGATCGTCACCGGCGAGTTTGAGGGCGACGTACGCCTCGACGGTGGCGGAGATCTCGGCCGGTCCGCCGTGGAAGGTGGACCAGGTGCCGTCCTCGCGCTGATGGGAGCGGATCCATTCGGCGGTGGCCTTGGTCTGCTCCTCGGTCCGGATCCCGAGGAACTGCCGGAGCAGTAAGTCCTCGGCGTCCATGGTGACGTTGGTCTCCAGATCGCCTTTCCACCACCCCTCGGAGCTCTGCAGGGAGAGCAGGTGGGTGGTGGCACGGGCCAGTGCCTCCTCGGCGGAGGCGGCCCCGTCCTGCTGTTGCTCGGTCCGTCCGGCCGGCGCGGCCTCGGCGGACCCCTCGGGCTGCCACCGCCCGGCGCTCAGCAGCGCCGGGGGGAGGCCGCCCACCGCGACCGGCTCGGAATCGTACTCAGGGTCGAGCCGGCCGTCCGCGGTTGCTGTCAACGTAACGTCACCTCTCTCGTACCACCACGAATTCGGCGAGTGCGACGAAGTGCTCGCGCACCACATCGGGCATGGGCACCTCGTCCAGAGCGGCGAGGGCAGTCGTGTGCTGGCGGCGGGCCTCCTCCTGGGTCCAGGCGCGACCGCCGGCCCGCTCGATCAGCAGGGCTCGGGCGGCCAGTTCGGTCTCGCTCTCCTCGCCGCGCCCCGCGGGGTCGGCGAGCTGTTCGGCCAGTTCGCGGGAGGCCGCGCCGCCCTCGGCGAGGGCGGCGGCGACCGGCAGGGACTTCTTGCGCTGGCGCAGGTCGCCCCAGTGCGGCTTGCCGGTGACCTCGGTGGCGCCCCAGATGCCGAGCAGGTCGTCCACCGCCTGGAAGGCCAGGCCCAGGTGGTCTCCGAAGCGCTGGAGGGAGTCCGAGACGCGTTCGTCGGCCCCGGCGAGGACGGCGCCGAGCGCCGCGCCGGCGGAGAGCAGGGCGGCGGTCTTGCCGCCCTCCATCTCCAGGCACTCGGCGACGGTGACGGTGTCCCGCTGTTCGAAGGCGACGTCCATCGCCTGCCCGTCGATCAGCCGGCGGCTGGCGGTGTTGAGCAGCCGGACGGCGCGCGCGGCGTCGGCGGGGCTGGCGCCGCCCGTGGACGCGGCGTCGAGCAGCACCTCCGTACCGAGCGTCGCCAGGGCGTCACCGACCAGGATCGCCTGGGCCGGACCGAAGACCGTCCAGGCGGTGGCCCGGTGGCGCCGGGTCTCGTCACCGTCCATCAGATCATCATGGAGCAGGGAGAAGTTGTGCACCAGTTCAACAGCGACCCCTCCGGGCACCCCGGCCTCCGCCGGGGCGCCGGCGGCCTGGGCCGAGAGCAGGGCCAGGGTGGGGCGCACGGCCTTGCCGCCGTCCCCCGCGACCGGCGTGCCGTCCCGGTCGATCCAGCCGAAGTGGTACGCCGCGACGGTGTCCATGGGTGCCGCCAGACGGGCGACGGCGGCCCGCAGCGGCGGGGTGCAGAGCGCGCGGGTGCGGTTGAGCAGCTCCGGCACCGAGACCGGTTCGGCATGTGCCGTGCCTCCGACGGCAGTGCCGGTGCGTGACTCCACGTACGTTCCCTCTCCCTGGTGGTGCCTGGCCGCGTGGGACGGCCTGAGGCTGGCGATCATGGTGCGGCCGGGCTCGGCGCGGCCGGTCGGGGCGGGGGCACCGCCGGGACCAACAGGGCGGGCGCCCGCTCTGGCGGGCTCGCCGAGGTCCCCGGCGAACGAGCTGCCGGTCACCTCGGCCACCTCCCGTCGCCGCGGTCCACCGGCCGGGGCCGGTCGTCGGCGGTGAGCGCCGCGTCGGCGGCGGCGTGGCCACTGCGCACGGCCCCCTCCATGGTCGCGGGCCAGCCGGTGGCCGTCCACGCGCCGGCCAGCAGCAGGCCGGGGACGGCGGTGCGCGGGCCGGGGCGCAGCGCGGCGGTGCCCGGGGCCGGGTCGAAGGTCGCGGTGCGCTCCCGGGTGACGAAGAAGTCCAGCACCTCGGCCCCGCCGGCGGCGGGCAGCAGCCGGGCCAGCTCCGGCAGGTAGCGGCGGCGCAGCTCGGCCACCGGCAGGTCGATCTCGTCCTGCACGGCGGACTGCGAGAGCGCCAGGTACTGGGCGCCGGGGTGCGCCGCGCCGAGCGAGGTGCCGGCCAGCCCGGAGTGCGCGGTGCGGTCGAAGACCCACTGGACGGGCGAGCCGAGCGCGGCGAAGAACGGCCGGCGCAGCACCTTGCGGTCGTAGATCACGTGGACGTTGAGGATCGGCGAGGTGCCGAACCCGTCGAGCCGGTACCGGCGGTCCAGGGCGTCCGGCGGCAGCAGGGCCGCCGCGGTGTCCTGGGCGCCGGCCAGCACCACGGTCTCGGCGGCGAGCGGCTCGCCGCCGCCCTCCAGCCGGACGGCGTGCTGCGGGGCGGCCGGCTTGAGCTCGGCGACCCGGGCCCGCAGCAGCACCTTCACCCCGGCCCGCTCCAGTTCGGCGAGCGCCCGGTCGTGGTGGATGGCGCCGAGCGGCACGGTGGCCATGCCGATGTCCGAGGCCCCGGGGTCGGAGAGCAGACCGGTCTTGAACACCATGGCGGCCAGCGCGAGCGACACCTGGTCGGCCCGGGCGTTCAGGGTGGCGATGCCGACGAGGTCCCACAGCGCGGCCACGGTCCGGTCGTTCTGGCCCTGGCGGCGCAGCCAGTCGCCGAAGGAGACGGCGTCCAGGGTCGGGTCGGCGAGGTCCAGGCGGCGCAGCGCGAGCGCGCCGCGGACCACCCGGGCCCGGTCGGCCGGGCCGAGGTGCGGGTAGCGGGCCAGGCTGCCGGCCAGGTGCAGCGGCACGGGCAGGGCGGCGCGTCCGAGCCGGCCCAGGGTGCGGACCGGCGCGTCGGCGGGCCCGGAGACGCCCAGGACGGGCACCTCCAGGCGGTCCTGGAGGTGGACCAGCCGGTTGGCGCCGAGCCGCTCCAGCAGGCCGCGGTAGGCGGTGCAGCAGCGCAGGTAGACGTGCTGGCCGTTGTCGACGGTCAGCTCGCCGCGCTGGAACGAGAAGGCCAGGCCGCCGAGCCGGGGCCGGCCCTCGACGAGGGTGACCCGGTGGCCGCCCTCGGCCAGCCGCAGTGCGGCGGTGATGCCCGCCAGGCCGCCGCCGACCACGACGGCGGCCGGGCGCGCGACATCGGCTCGCCCGGTCATCGGACCTCCCCCTCGCGTACGGCGCCCGGTCCGGTCGTGACCGGGGCGCCCATGGTCGGTGCGGTCGCGCCCGCGGTCAGTGCGGTCGGATCCGACACAGCGGTCAACAGGGTTCTACCCATCGGTGATGCGCCGCTGACACAGCGTGACAGAACTGTGGCAAGAATCAAGAACGCCCCCCGGCGAGCCCGGAAAGCGCCACGTACGCCTTCTCCCAGCCCGGCAGCGAGACCCGGCCGCGCAGCACCGACTCCGGGTCGGCGGCGATCCGGCCGAGCAGCCGGTGGTAGATGCCCGCCATCGCGGCGGTGCAGGCCCGGCTGCGGCGGTCGAGCATCGGCAGCAGCCGCAGGCCCTCCTCGAAGGCCCCCTGGGCGCGGGCCGCCTCGAAGGCGATCAGGCCGGTGAAGTCGGCGCCGACCGGCGGCCTGGGCTGGGCGAAGCCCTCCTGGCAGCCGAACCGGGCGAGGTCCTCGGCCGGCAGGTAGGTCCGGCCGTTCAGGGCGTCCTCGCGCAGGTCCCGCAGGATGTTGGTGAGCTGGAGCGCCAGTCCGAGGGTGTCGGCGTACCGGGCGCCGCGCTCGGGGTCGTCGCAGCCGTAGACGCCGAGCGACAGCCGGCCGATCGCCCCGGCCACGCACCGGCAGTAGACCTTGAGCTCCTCGTAGGTCTGGTACTCGGCGCCCTTGAGGTCCATCTCGACCCCGTCGATCAGCTCGTCGAAGCCGCCGAGCGGGATCGGGAAGCGCCGGGCGGTGTCCGCGAGCGCGACCTTGATCGGGTCGGTGTCGTCCTCCGCGACGGAGCCGGCCCTGATCTCGTCGAGCAGCTCGCGGGTCCGCAGCAGGGCCTCCGCCTTGCGGTCCTCCGGGAGGTCGCCGTCGCCGATGTCGTCCACCCGGCGCGCGAGCGCGTACAGGGCCGACATGGCCAGCCGCTTCGGCTCGGGCAGCAGCCTGATGCCGTAGCTGAAGTTGCGGGCCTGCAGCCCGGTCACTGCCTCGCAGTACCGGTACGCCGCCATGACCGGCGCCGACGCCAGTGGTGATGCCGCCACGCGGGCGTTCACCTTCCCTTCGCGAAGATTGCCGCCGCCCTCGCTGCGAGGCGGCGCTTGTCCGGCTTCGCCTGCTGGGCGAGCACGTCGTACCCGGCGTCCTCGACGGCCGCCAGGGCCGCGTAGCCTCCCGCGGTGAATCCCGCCAGGAGCAGTCGAAGCCTCCCCCGAACCGTACCTACCAATGGCGCACCTTGGTCGAGCAGGGTGCGGGCACGGTCCGCCTCGAAGCGGATCAGCTCGCGGACGGCCGGCCCGGCGCTCGGTGCGGCGAGGTCCGCCTCGGTGACGCCGAAGCGTTCGAGGTCCTCGGCGGGCAGGTAGATCCGGCCGCGGGCGAGGTCCTCGGCGACGTCCTGGAGGTGCTCGACGATCTGCAGGGCCCGGCAGATGTCGTCGGACATCGCGATCCGCTCGGGGGTGGAGACGCCGGCGATGGCCAGCACCAGGCGGCCGACCGGGTCGGCGGAGAGCGTGCAGTAGCCGATGAGGTCGTCGTAGCCGCGGTAGCGGGCGGTGGTCTGGTCGACCCGGTTGGCCTCGATCAGCCGGCGGAACGGCTCCGGGGTGAGCCCGTGCCGGTCGACCAGCGGGACCAGCGGGCGCAGCAGCGGGTGCCGGGGAGCCTCGGCCGCGGCGGGGTGGAGGGCGCTCTCGAAGACCCGGTCGAGGTCCCGCTCCAGGCCGTCCAGCAGGGCGAGCCGGAACGCGGTCTCGGCCGGGGTGGGCCGGTCCGGGGCGGCCGGGCGGCCCGCCGCGGGATCGGCGGGCCCGGACTGGGCCGAAGGGGTGAGCCCGGCGGTCGCGGACGGCCGTGGCGGGGCGGGGACGCCGAGCAGGGCGGCGGTGCCGGCCGGGTCGGCGAGGTCGCCGTCGCCGGCGTCGTCCACCAGCCGGGCGAAGCCGTAGACCGTCATGAGGTCGTCGCGCCAGGCGGCGGGCAGGAAGAACGGGGCGACCGGGAAGTTCTCCGCGCTCGCCTTCGCCAGGGTCGTCGCCCCCTCGGGGCTCCCCGGGCTCCCCTCCGGGCGACCGCCTCCGGGCGGGGACTCACTACTGGGCTGGGCCGAAGCCGACACTGCTGTCACTCCCCCGTTCTACACCGCTCAAGTGATCGGCCCGAGTCGGACACGCGTCCGATCACGGGAGTCCCGTCCGGCACACCACCCCCGCGCCTACAGCCTGACACCGTCGGCCGCGCCGGAGAAGAGCGCCTCACCCGGCGCACGGGGCGCTCACCCGGGCGGCGGCGGGCCACCCGGGGCACGCCGGGCCCGTCCACCGGCTCCCCGCCGGGACACGAACGCCGGGGCGCACGAACGACTGGACGCACGAACCACGGGGCGCACGAACGACGGGGCCGGTCCCGGATCTCCTCCGGAACCGGCCCCGTCACGCGGACCGGTGCGGCGCTACGGGCGCTCGCCCCGCTCGTAGGCGCGGACGACCTCTTCGGTCGGCCCGTCCATGATGAGCTCGCCGGCCTCGATCCAGATGGTCCGCTCGCAGGTCTCGCGGATCGACGCGTTGTCGTGGCTGACCAGGAAGACCGTACCGGCCTCCTCGCGCAGCTCCGCGATCCGCTTCTTGCTGCGGGCCTGGAAGGCCTGGTCGCCGGTGGCCAGCGCCTCGTCGATGAGCAGCACGTCGTGGGCCTTGGCCGCGGCGATCGCGAAGCGCAGTCGGGCGCCCATGCCGGAGGAGTACGTGCGCATCGGCAGCGAGATGAAGTCGCCCTTCTCGTTGATGCCCGAGAAGTCGACGATGTCCTGGTAGCGGCGGCGCACGTCGGCCGGCGACATGCCCATGGCGAGGCAGCCGAGGACGACGTTGCGCTCACCGGTCAGCTCGTTCATCAGCGCGGCGTTGACGCCGAGCAGCGAGGGCTGGCCGTTGGTGTAGATGCCGCCCTTCTCGGTCGGCAGCAGACCGGCGATGGCCGCCAGCATGGTGGACTTGCCGGAGCCGTTGGAGCCGATCAGACCGATCGCCTCGCCCTTGTACGCGGTGAAGCTGACGCCCTTCACCGCGTGCACCTCGCGGACGCCGGACGCCCGCTTGCGGCTGATGATGCGGCTCAGCGCGGAGGTGGCGCTGCCCTTGCCGGAGCCCGCGCCGTGCACCCGGTAGACGATGTGCACGTCGTCGACGACGACGGTGGGCTCGCGGGCCACGTCGGCGTCGAACACCTTGCGGCGCGGAGACGCGGTGTCCTCCAGGTCCTTGCGCAGGTCGGCCCCTCGAACGTCGGTGTCAGCCACGGCCGTACTCCTCCTCAGCCTTCCAGAAGAAGACGTATCCGATGACCAGCATGACCACGCCCCAGGCGATCCCGTACTTCCACTGGTGCGGCGGGAACTCCAGGAACACCTTCTCGTGCTTGTTGTAGATGACCGGTGCCAGCGCGTGCCGGACCAGGTCGATGTAGACCGAGGCCGGGTTGAGCTCCATCACCCGCTGCCAGAACTCCGGCCACTCCTTGATCTTGTCCGAGATGCTGTACATGACGCCGGACAGGAACAGCCAGGCGCGCATCGCGAACGGGATCAGCTGGGAGATGTCGCTGGTCTTGGCGCCGATCCGGGAGAAGATCAGGGCCACGCCGGTGTTGAACATCGACTGGAGCACCAGGGCGGGGATCACCAGGATCCAGGTCCGGCTGGGTTCGATGCCGTTCATCAGGACCACGGCGAACAGCACGACCATCGAGATCAGCAGCTGCTGGAGCTGGATCACGGTGAACGCGATCGGCAGCGAGGCGCGCGGGAAGTGCAGCGCCCGGATCAGCCCGAGGTTGTCCGAGATCGCCCGGGTGCCGGACTGCACCGCGTTCTGGGTGAACTGGAAGATGAAGACGCCGATGCAGAGCCAGGCGATGTAGTACGGGTTGTCGTCCTTGTTCTTCAGGATCTCGCCGAAGACCAGGTAGAACACCGCGCAGTTCAGCAGCGGCGTGACGACCTGCCAGACCTGTCCCAGCTTGGCGTCGGTGTACTGGGCCACCAGGCGCGCGGTCGCGAAGGCCCAGATGAAGTGGCGCCGGGCCCAGAGCTGCTTGGAGTAGGCGAACAGGCCGGGCCTTCTGCCACTCACGGCCAGGCCGTACTTGTCGGCAAGCTGCTTGGGGGTCAGGCCGGCGTCCGCCCCCCTCGGGGCTGAGAGGCTGACGGGTTCACTCACTGTCGACACATTCGTCCTTCGCGCGGGATCGTCGGGGCGGGCCGGTCGGCGGGGGTCCGCCGGCCTTGCGCCGATGGGGATCCACTCGGATCTCGGGGGGAGTGTGGCCGGTGTGTGGGTCACCGGCCGGGCAACCGGCCTGCCGTCCGTCACCGCAGGGCACCGGACGGTCACCGGACGGATCAGATGACTGGCGGTCGGCCCAGCCTGGTCAGTCGCCAAACGGTACGCCATCGCATGGGCCGCCGCGTACCGCAGGGTTCGCGCCAGCCCGCCCGGAAACCGCCCAGCCAGGCCTTGAACGCCTCCGGGGAGGGTCGGCGGGCCAGCGTGAGCAGAAACCAGGTTCCCAGGTATAGAGGCACCAACGGGGCCGGAAGGTTCCGCCTCGCGAGCCAGACCCTGTTCCGGGCCACGTTGTGGAAGTACGAGGCGTGCCGCGCGGGCGAGGTGGTGGGGTGGTGCAGCACCACGTCGGCCCGGTAGTCGATGGCCCAGCCGGCGTCCAGCGCGCGCCAGGCGAGGTCGGTCTCCTCGTGCGCGTAGAAGAACTCGGCGGGCAGCTGGCCGGCGTTCTCGAACACGGCGCAGCGCACCGCGCTCGCGCCGCCGAGGAAGGTGGTCACCCGGGAGGAGCGCAGCGGGTCGCTGGCGCGCAGCCGGGGCACGTGCCGGCGCTGGGTCTCACCGGTGTCCGGGTCGGCGATCCGGAAGCTCACGATGCCGAGCTCCGGGTCGGCGGTGAAGGCCTCGCGCAGCAGCCGGGCCGCGTCGGTGCCGGGCAGCCGGCCGTCGTCGTCCAGGAACAGCACCGCGTCGACGTCCCGGCCGTTGCGGCCGAACAGCTCGATGCCGACGTTGCGGCCGCCCGGGATGCCGAGGTTCTCCGGCAGCTCGACGGCGCGCACGCCGGACGGGAGCGGCGGCAGCGGGGCGCCGTTGACGACCACGGCCAGCTCGACGGCCGGGCCCTGCTGGGCGCGGACCGACTCGATCAGCGCGGCCAGCTCGTCCGGGCGGTTGCCCATGGTGATGATCACCGCGCCGAGCCGGAAGGCGTCGGCGCCGGTCGGGGTCGCGGTCGCGGCCTGATTCGGGGCCGGGGTCGCGGTCGGGGTGTTCACGTCGGTCTCCGTCACGTCGCTCACCGGAGCCTGCTCGACAGGACGATGCTCAGCAGGTGCAGCACGGTCTGCAGCATCGCGATCGCGGCCAGCACCACCACCGCGATCCGGGTGAAGAAGAGGCCGCCGTGCAGGACGTCGGCGACACCGGCGGCCAGGATGAACAGCGAGGCCTCGACGGCGCCGACCAGCCGGTGGAACTTGAGCAGGGAGGCCGCCCGGCGGGCCCTGGCGACACCGGCCGAGCGCGGCACCGAGGCGCTGTCCTCGACCGCCGTCATCCCGCTGCGGGCGCGGGCCACGTCGACCAGGTCGGTCTCCGACTTGATCAGGATCGCGCCGAGCGCGGCCAGGGTGCCGAGGAACGCCCACTCCCAGTGCGCGGCCCCGCCCTCGCGGTGCAGCAGGTCGGTGGCGCGCAGGCCGAGGCCGGTCAGCAGGGCCGCCTCGGACATGTAGTGGCCGACCCGGTCCAGGTAGACGCCGGTGAGCGAGGTCTGCCGGCGCCAGCGGGCGACCTCGCCGTCCACGCAGTCCAGCAGCAGGTAGACCTGGATGAGCAGGGCCGCCAGCACCGCGCCGGCGATCCCCGGGACGATCAGCGCGGCGCCGCCCAGGATGCCGGTGAGCATCATCAGGTAGGTCAGCCCGTTGGGTGTGATCACGGTGACCGTGGAGAGCACCCGGGTGATCCGCAGCGAGATCTTCCGCATGTAGAGCCGGCCGGCCCAGTGCTCGGCACTGCGGCGCTGCAGCATGCCCTCCGGGTGGATCACCGCGCGCAGTTCCTCGATCGAGGGGCGGCGGGTGAGGTCGACCGGCGGCATGGACCCGGCGGCGGAGCGGTCAGCTGTTGACGGCTTGGACATAGTCGGCGTACGCGTCCCTGATTGCGGAAGGGGAGAGGTCGAGGTGCTCAAGGATGGTGAAGCGGCCCGGCCGGGTGTTCGGAGCGTAGTGCACCGCCTCGGTGAACTCCGCCTCGGTGAAGCCGATCTGAGCCGCGGTCACCGGCAGTCCGTGGTACGCCAGGCGCTCCACGATCAGACCGGTCAGCTCGTGCTCGCCCCGCAGGAAGCTGGCGAAGGCGGCGCCGAGGCCGACCTGTTCGCCGTGCTGGGCGGACCGCTTGGGATACAGCACGTCCAGGGCATGCGAGATCTCGTGGCAGGCGCCCGACGAGGGCCGGGTGCTGCCCGCGATGTTCATCGCGATGCCGGACAGTACCAGTGCCTCGGCGAGGGCGGTGAGGAAGCCCCGATCCTGAAGATTTCCTGGGTGCCGCAGCAGGTTCTCGCCCGCCGAGCGGGCCATCGCGACGGCCAGTCCGTCCACCGGTTCGCCGGTCTCGGCGTGCGACAGCTCCCAGTCGGCGCAGGCCGAGATGTTGGAGACGATGTCGCCGATGCCGGCCGCGACGAAGCGCGGCGGGGCGGCCCGGACCACGTCCAGGTCGATCACGATGCCGATCGGTCCCGGCACCCCGTAGGAGCCGCGCCCGGCGTCGTTGTCGAGGGTGGAGACCGGCGAGCAGATGCCGTCGTGGGCCAGGTTGGTCGGCACGGAGACCAGCGGCAGGCCGAGCCGCGCGGCGGCGTACTTGGCCGCGTCGATGATCTTGCCGCCGCCCAGGGCCACGATGGTGTCGTAGAGGCCGCCGTGCACACCGCTGCGGATGTCGTCCGCCAGCTGCACCGCGCTGTCGAGGCTGCCGTCCGCCACGCTGTACCAGTCGGCGCCGGGCAGCGCCGGCTCCAGCCGGGCGCGGAGCACCGAGCCCGAGCCGTTGCTGATCGCCACCGCGATCCGGCCCGAGGCGGACAGCCGCTGGTCCGCGAGGATGCCGCCGAGCGCGTCCAGCGCGCCCGGGCGGATCTCCACGAAGACCGGCGACGGCACCAGCCGGGTCAGTACTGGCACGCGATCTCCCGCGCCTTCGCCAGGTCGTCGTGGTTGTCGACCTCGACCCAGGAGACCTCGCCGATCGGCTGGACGTCGATCCGCAGGCCGCGGTCGACCATCTCCTGGTAGCCGTCCTCGTAGTACAGCTGCGGGTCGCGCTCGTAGGCGGCGCGCAGCGCGTCGGCGAGGTCGGCGGCGGCGGCCGGGTTGATCACGGTGACGCCGATGTACTCGCCGGTGGCCTCCGCCGGGTCCATCAGCTTGGTGATCCGGCGCATCCCGGCGGACGGGTGGGCCACCACCTTCATCTCCTCGTCGGCGAGTTCCTTCACCGTGTCGAGGGCGAGCAGGATGCCGGGCGCGCGGCCCTCGGCGGTCAGCCGGGCGTTGGCCTCCAGCATGGTGCGCTGGACGGAGGCCGGGTGGACGGTGTCGCCGTTGGCGAGCAGCAGGCCCTCGGTGAAGAGCTCGCGGGCGCACCAGAGCGAGTAGGCGTTGTTCCACTCCTCGGCCTTGTCGTTCTCGACCAGGGTGAGCTTGACGCCGTACTTGCGCTCCAGGGCGTCCTTGCGGTCCTCGACCGCCTCCTTGCGGTAGCCGACGACTATCGCCGCCTCGCGCAGGCCGACCTCGGCGAAGTTACCGAGGGTGAGGTCCAGGACGGTCCGCTCCCCGTCGACCGGCACCAGTGCCTTGGGCAGGGTGTCGGTGTACGGGCGCAGCCGGCGGCCGGCGCCGGCTGCCAGAACGAGGCCGATCATGCGGGTCTCCTGATCCGTCGTGCTGTGCGCGGCCGCGCCCGGTTCCGGGAGTCTTCCGGGTCACGGCGGGGGCGCGCCGGGGCCGCCGGGGTACGGCCGCGGTGTCCTATGTGATGGTAGGCGACCACGGCGACCTGCCCGAACGCGGCCGGACGCTCGAACACACATCGAACACATTCCGAACGGTTCTGCTAATCCGACGCCCGTCCCGCGCCGCCGGGCGCCCCCGTCCCGCCCGGTTGTGCGTGGGACCCCTCCCCCGCGCCACCCGTACGGCAGACTGGGGCGCGACGCCACCGGTGCGTGCCGTGGTCGCTCCCCGTGCTTCCGAAGCTGCCGAAAGAGGCCCCATGCCCCAGAGTCTGCCGACCGATCCGACCGCCGCCGGACTGGACACCGGCCTGGACACAGGCTTGGACACCGGCTTGGACACCGGCCTGGACGTCGAGACGGATGTCGTCGCCGCCGCGGACGCCGCCGGTGCGCCGGAGGAGATCCTGCTGGAGCTGGTCGACGACGAGGGCGTGACCATCGGCACCGCGGAGAAGCTCTGGGCCCACCAGCAGCCCGGGCGGCTGCACCGGGCCTTCTCGGTGTTCCTCTTCGACCGGCAGGGCCGGATGCTGCTCCAGCGCCGCGCGCTGGGCAAGTACCACTCCCCCGGGGTCTGGTCGAACACCTGCTGCGGCCACCCGTACCCCGACGAGGCCCCCTTCGTGGCCGCCGCCCGGCGCACCGCGGAGGAGCTGGGCGTCGCCCCGGCGCTGCTCTGCGAGGCCGGCACCGTCCGCTACGACCTGCCGGACGAGGCGTCCGGGCTGATCGAGCGGGAGTGGAACCACCTGTTCGTGGGCCTGGTCACCGCGCCGGTGCGACCCAACCCGGACGAGGTGGACGACTACGCCTTCGTGACCGCCAAGGAGCTGCGCGAGCTGGAGGCCGAGCGGCCGTTCTCGGTCTGGTTCCGGACGGTGTTCGAGGCCGCCCTGCCGGGGATCCGGGAGATCGCCGGGAACGACTGGTAGGTCGCCGCGCGGGCGCTGCCCTCGCTCGGGCCGGGCTCACTCGGGTTCGTCGCGGGGGAGCGGCAGCGAGGCCCAGATGACCTTGCCGCCCTCCCCCGCCTGCTCCACGTCGCAGACGCCGCCGGCCTGCAGCGTGACGCTCTTGACCAGCAGCAGCCCGCGCCCGCCGGTCCTCCCGGTGTCGGCCGCCAGGGCCTTCGGCCGGTACGGATCGCCGTCCTCGACGGAGACCCGGACCCAGCCGCCCCTCAGCAGCAGTTCGGTGGTCACCTCCGGCGACAGCTCGGCGGCGTGCGTCACCGCGTTGCCGACCAGCTCCGAGACGATCAGCAGCAGGTCGTCCACCAGCTCCTGGTAGCGGATCTCGGCCATGCCCTGGGCCAGCAGCCGGTCGCGCACGGCATGGCGGGTGCGCGGGACCGAGGACTGTTCGGCGGGCACGGTGAACCGCCACACCCCCTCGGCGGGGCCGCCGCGCGCCGGCCTCGCCGCGGCGGCCACCCGTTTCTCCGGCGCCGTCTCCGCCGCCTCTTCCTCGCTGATCCGCTCCACGTCCAGCCGCCCTTCGTCCGCGACCCCGGGAATCAGGCGTTCCGCTCATGGCGCCTCGGTGCACAGAGGCTAGGAGAGCCGCCCCCGGGGCCGTGGCACCGTCGACAACTTGCCCGTGTCGGACCACGACTGATCAGAACCGATCGTTCATCGACCACAAGTCGACCGTTTACCGTCCGTGAACTACCGCTTCGCGCACACCAGCGATCCGTACCGCCACCCCCCACCATCCCGACCGGGGAAACGCAGGTGAGAAGCACCCCGGAAGCCTGGTAATGTTCTCTCTGTCGCCGAGGGGGCGAACAAAACCCCCGAAGCACACACCCCGTCCGGGTGGCGGAATGGCAGACGCGCTAGCTTGAGGTGCTAGTGCCCTTTATCGGGCGTGGGGGTTCAAGTCCCCCCTCGGACACCATGGATTCCCCGTGGGAACTCGCGAGAGTTCCCACGGGGAATTTCTTTTTGCCCGGCGCGCCGCCCCGCCGAATTCTTGCCCGACACTTTGCCTGACGCTTTGCCAGACACCCGCCTGACGCCCCGCCGCGCGCCTGTCGCACGCTGTCGCACGCCCTGTCGCACGCCTCGTCGACCCCCACCGAAAGCCCCTGTGCGCCCCCGCCGAAGGTCAGAGGTTCGGACACGAGATGGCAACGATCGGGTGCTTTGCGCCGCATCTGAGGTTCACCTGAGGTTTAGCCCGATTTCGCCCCTTAGGCTCTTTCCGTTTGTCCGGAAATCCAAGACACGATCAGGCAGAGGACCGATACGGTGAGTGAACCGGTGAGTGAACCCGCGTCGACGACGGCATCCCATCAGCACTACCGCCGGTCGCTCGGCACCATCAGCCTCACCGCGGTCGGACTCGGGTCGATCATCGGCTCCGGCTGGCTCTTCGGCGCCGAGCGGGCCGCCCGGCTGGCCGGTCCGGCGTCGATCGTCGCGTGGGTGATCGGCGCGGCCGTCGCCCTGACCATCGCGCTCACCTACAGCGAGCTCGGCTCGATGTTCCCCAAGGCCGGCGGCATGGTCCGGTACGGGCAGTACTCGCACGGCTCGCTGGCCGGGTACCTGGCCGCCTGGGCCAACTGGATCGCGATCGTCTCGGTCATCCCCGGCGAGGCGACCGCCTCGGTGCAGTACATGAGCTCCTGGGACTTCGGCTGGGCCAAGGCGCTCTACGACGGGCAGGAGCTGTCCGTCAGCGGCGTGGCGCTGGCCAGTGTGCTGCTGCTCGTCTACTTCGCGCTGAACTGGTTCGCGATCACGCTGTTCGCCAAGACCAACACGGCGATCACGGTGTTCAAGGTCGTCGTCCCCGCGCTCACCGCCGGCGCCCTGCTGCTCGCGCACTTCGACACCGAGCACTTCACCGACCACGGCGGCTTCGCCCCGAACGGGTGGAGCGCGGTGTTCACGGCGGTGGCGGTCTCCGGCATCGTCTGGGCCTTCAACGGCTTCCAGTCCCCGCTCAACCTCGCCGCCGAGGCCCGCGACCCCGGCAAGTCGCTGCCCAAGGCCGTGATCGGCTCGATCCTGATCTCCCTGGTGATCTACGTCGCGCTGCAGATCGCCTTCCTCGGCGCCGTCCCGACCGCCGACCTGGCCAACGGCTGGAGCGGTCTGGGCTACACCTCCCCGCTGGCCGACCTCGCCATCGCCTGGGGCCTGAACTGGCTCGCGCTGCTGCTGTACGCGGACGCCTTCGTCTCCCCCAGCGGCACCGGCATGATCTACGCCGCCACCACCTCCCGGATGATCCACGGCGTCCAGGAGAACGGCCACCTGCCGTCCGTCTTCGGCCGGGTCGACGCCAGGACCGGCATCCCGCGCCCGGCGCTGGTGCTCAACCTGGTCGTCGCCTTCGGCTTCCTCGCGGTCTTCCGCGGCTGGGGCTCGCTCGCCGAGATCGTCTCGGTGGCCACCGTGATCTCCTACATCACCGGCCCGGTCGCCGTGATGGCCCTGCGCCGCCTCGCCCCCGAGCTGCCCCGCCCGGTCCGGCTGCGCGCGATGCCGGTGATCGCCCCGGTCGCCATGGTCTTCGGCTCGCTCGTCCTCTACTGGGCCCGCTGGCCGCTCACCGGCAAGGTCATCCTGCTGATGGCCGCCGGCCTGCCGATCTGGGCCTGGTACGAGCTGCGCAAGCCCTTCGCCGAGCTGAAGCCGCACCTCAAGGCGGGCGCCTGGATGGTCGCCTACCTCTTCGTGATGGCCGCCGTCTCCTGGGCCGGCTCCACCGACTTCGGCGGCGAGGGCTACCTCCCCGAGGGCTGGGACCTGCTGGTCGTCGCCCTGATCGGCCTCGCCTTCTACGCCTGGGGCGTCCGCAGCGCCTGGGCCAACCCCAGCCTCGCCGCCGTCAAGCGCGAACTCGCCGAAGCCGCCGCCGCCGAACACCAGGCCGCCCACCCCGCCACCCCCGAGCCCGCCACGGCCACCCACGCCTGAGCCCACGGCCCGCGCCGCAACGCCGGAGGGGTGTCGCCCCGGGAGGAATCCCGGGGGCACCGCCCGGCGGGTCAGCTGCGGCGGGCGCCCCGGGAGGAATCCCGGGGCGACACCCCTCCGGCATTGTCGGGCGGTGCCCCCGGCGGGTCAGCTGCGGCGGGCGCGGCGGATGGCGGAGGTGACGACCGGGGGGAGGAGGTCGCCGACGGCGCGCTTGGCCACGTTGGCGGGGCGGCGGCGTTCGGCGGCGCGGGCGCGGCGTTCGGCGAGGCTCCGGTCGGCCTCCTCGCGTTCGCGCTCGGCGGCCCGGAAGGCGTCCTCGGCGGCCTGCTCGGCCGCGCGGTGCTCCGCCTCGACGGCCAGCCGGGCGTGGTGGCGGGAGACCCGGAACGGCTCGGCGCCCGCGTCGCTGCCGCCGATCCGGACCAGCCGGTGTCCGTCGAGCGTCTCGTTGGTGATGTCGCAGTGCGGCAGGGTGCCCCGGCGGGCCAGCAGGTCGAGCTGGGCCGGATCCGGGTCGCCCCAGGTGCCGTAGAACTTGGTGTCGGTCAGCACGACGGGCCGCAGTCCGTGGTTGAACACGGCCTCCCAGGTGGCGGCGGCGACGCCCGGGGTGTGGGCGGAGCGGTAGTCGTCCATGACCACCACGCCGTCGGGGGCGAGGGCCGTCCGGGCGACCTGGAGGTCGCCGGCCACGTGCTCGTAGAGGTGCGAGGCGTCGATGTGGATGAAGCGGAACGCGCCGGACGCGAGACGGCCGTCGGCCAGCGTGGAGGTGGGGGCCTGGACGATCTCCGGCAGCCGCTCGTGGAAGGCGAGGTAGTTGGCCTCGAAGGCGGTGCGGGTCAGCGTCCTCCGGTAGGACATGGACATCTCGGCGGCGTTCTCGTCGTCCGGCGCGTCCGAGTCGAAGAGGTCGCAGACCGTGAAGGTCTCCCCCGGCTGGAGGTGCGAGCCGATGACGATCGCACTGCGGCCCAGGTACGCGCCCATCTCCAGGAGGTCGCCGGAGAGACCGGCCTTCTCCTGCCGGCCGAGGAACCAGTCGAAGAGGTGCCGGTCGTGGTCCCAGAACCACCCGGGCACGTCGTCGAGCACCCCGGGGTCGGCAGGTCGCTGCTGCTCGGCACTGAGTGCGGCGTCGGTCACGAGGCGGCTCCTAACACGGTACGAACGACCATTGGGCACGATCTCCGGACTCGGGGCTCGGCTCCGCGGCCCTGCGACGGCCCTGGGCGGTCCACCGCGCGCGGCCGGGAGCGCGGTCCTGGCACACGGGAGCGACCCGGCGTGGCATCAACCGTACTCCGGGGCGCCCGAGTTCGCTGCAATCTACTCGCCACCGAGCGGAGTTGGGCGAACTCGGCAGAAAGAATTTCAGGCCCCGGCGCTTTGTGCGCGGACTTGACCGCAGCCCCGTACGCGGCGCAGGACCGGTTCGTCCATACTGCGGCCGACCGCCCGATTTGTCCTCATCACACCATCGTGTCGGCGCGCTCCGCCGGGCCTCGCGTCACCCGTTCGGGGGCCGTTGACGTGGGGTACGGCCGGGCGGAGCACCGGGCGCCGGGGGGCGGGTGGCCGACGGTACAAGGCCCTGCAGTACTGAGTACCGCGTACCGAACCCGGCCGGGGTGGTGGCCCCGGCCGGGTGGGGCGGGTCAGGAGAGGTCGACGCCCGGGTAGAGGGGGAAGCCGGCGAGCAGGTCGGCGGCGCGCTTGGCGACGCCCTCGGCGACCGCCGGGTCCAGGACGTACTGGGCCTTGGACGGCGCGCCGGAGGCGGTGGTGGCCGGGGTGGTGGCGCGCAGCACGGTGTCGATCAGGCCGGCGACCTCGTCCATCTCGGCGGTGCCCAGGCCGCGGGTGGTGAGCGCGGGGGTGCCGATCCGCACGCCGGAGGTGTACCAGGCGCCGTTCGGGTCCTGCGGGACGGAGTTGCGGTTGGTGACGATGCCGGAGTCGAGCAGCGCGGCCTCGGCCTGACGGCCGGTCAGGCCGTGGCCGGAGACGTCGGCGAGCACGAGGTGGTTGTCGGTGCCGCCGGTGACCAGGGTGCCGCCGCGCCGCAGCAGGCCCTCGGCGAGCGCGCGGGCGTTGTCGACGACCCGCTGGGCGTAGTCCCGGAACTCGGGGCGGCGGGCCTCGGCGAGGGCGACGGCCTTGGCGGCCATGACGTGCGGGAGCGGGCCGCCGAGGACCAGCGGGCAGCCGCGGTCGACGTGCTCGGCGAGTTCCGAGGTGCACAGCACCATGCCGCCGCGCGGGCCGCGCAGCGACTTGTGGGTGGTGGTGGTGACGATGTGGGCGTACGGCACCGGGTCGTGGTCGCCGGTCAGCACCTTGCCCGCGACCAGGCCGGCGAAGTGGGCCATGTCGACCATCAGGGTGGCGCCGACCTCGTCGGCGATCTCGCGCATCCGGCGGAAGTCGACCAGGCGCGGGTAGGCGGAGTAGCCGGCCACCAGGATCAGCGGGCGGAACTCGCGGGCGGTGGCGCGCAGCGCGTCGTAGTCGATGAGGCCGGTGGCCGGGTCGGTGCCGTAGCTGCGCTGGTCGAACATCTTGCCGGAGATGTTGGGGCGGAAGCCGTGGGTGAGGTGGCCGCCGGTGTCCAGGGACATGCCGAGCATCCGCTGGTTGCCGAGCTCCCGGCGCAGTTCGGCCCAGTCCTGCTCGGTGAGGTCGTTGACGTTGCGGACCTTGGCGCGCTCCAGGGCGGGGCTCTCGACCCGCTGGGAGAGCACGGCCCAGAAGGCGGTCAGGTTGGCGTCGATGCCGGAGTGCGGCTGGACGTAGGCGTGGTCGGCGCCGAAGAGGGCGCGGGCGTGTTCGGCGGCGATGGTCTCGACGGTGTCGACGTTGCGGCAGCCGGCGTAGAAGCGGCGGCCGGCGGTGCCCTCGGCGTACTTGTCGCTGAGCCAGTTGCCCATGGTGAGCAGGACGGCCGGGGAGGCGTAGTTCTCGCTGGCGATGAGCTTGAGCGAGGCGCGCTGGTCGTCGATCTCCCGGCCGATGGCGGCGGCGATCCGCGGTTCGACCTCGCGGACCACGTCGAGGGCGGAGCGGAAGGCGGTGTTGGCGGTGGGGGTGGCGGCCGTGTGCGGCTGCTGGGCCATGGCGGTCTCCTGGAGGGGAGGTCGGGGGGCCCAGGCGCTCGGCAACTGCGTCGTGATCCTGCACGGGGCCGCTTCCCGATGGTCGATTCCATCCGTGCGCGCCAGTCGCGGCCCGCCGGAATCCTACCAATGTCGGCGGGCCTGTGGCGGAGATCTCACCATGCGGGACGGCGGCGGACATGACATGCCGTTTGCCCGTCTTTGCCGGATTCGGTGCAACGGCAGTATTGCGGCGGAATGAAGCCGTCACAATTCCCGAAACAAAGCGGCGGAACCGTCTCCCCGAGACCTCCGGAATGATTTGCGAAAACTCCTCGGTGTCCGATCTGATGGCGCTCGGCGGCCCTTCCGGGAAACCCCCGGACGGCCGCCGGGAAATGCACGTTGACGCACCCCCACCCATGGGGCGGCGCGGAATTCGGGGAGTACGCCTCTCATGGCAGTGGTCGAGGCAGTGGTCGAGGCAGTGGTCGAACAAGTCGCGGCACCGGACGCGCCGCCGCCGGTGCGGCCAGCCCCGCGGGGCCTGCTGCGCCGCGTCTGCCGCGACCGCACCGGCGCCGTCGCGCTCGGGGTGGTGGCGTTCTTCCTGCTGCTCGCCCTCGCGGCCCCGCTGATCGCCGCCCTGTACGGCCGGAACCCGACGGAGCACTACGGCCAGAACGCGCCCGGCCTGCTCAGCGACGGCGGTCTGCCGATGGCCCCGAACGGCGGCATCTCCGGGGAGTTCTGGTTCGGCCTGGAGCCGGGCCTGGGCCGCGACGTGTTCACCCAGCTGCTGTACGGCATCCGCACCTCGCTGCTGATCGCCTTCGCCTCGGCCGCCGTGACCACCACCCTCGGGGTGCTGGCCGGGGTGGCGGTGGGCTACCTCGGCGGGATCACCGACCGGGTCTTCGGCTTCCTCTCGAACGTGCTGCTGGCGTTTCCGACGCTGCTCCTGCTGCTCGCGCTCAGCCCGGTGATCCAGTCCAGGCTGGTGGATCCGGGCAGCGCGGAACCGGAGTGGATGCAGTTCCTGGTGCTCGTCCTGGTCTTCTCCGCGTTCGGCTGGATTCCGCTCGCGCTTTCCCTGCGGTCCACCGTGCGCTCGCTCCGGGAAAGGGATTTCGTGCAGTCCGCCCGGGCGATGGGCGCGAGCGGATTCCACATCGTGGTACGCGAACTCCTGCCGAATGTCCGGGCGCAGCTGCTGGTGCACGCCACCATGGCGGTGCCGACCTTCGTCGCCTCCGAGGCGGTGCTGTCCTTCCTCGGCGTGGGCATCAACGAGCCGGTCCCGGACTGGGGCCGGATGATCTCCCGGGGCTCCGAGGTGTTCCAGGCCGACCCGACGTACATGTTCTTCCCCGGCGTCGCGCTGCTGCTCTTCGTGCTCGCCTTCAACCTGCTCGGCGACGCCGTCCGGGACGCCCTGGACCCGCGCGCCGCGCGCTGAGGCCCTCCCCCTGTCCGCGGCCTACCCGACCGCCGCGTTCCACGGTCCACCCGACCGTCCTTCCGCAGTTCACCCGACCGCCCCGGAGACCCCGGGGCAAGGAGAGATTCGCCATGCGCTGGATCAGACCGTCCCTCGCCGTCCTCGCGACCGCCCTGCTGGCGACCTCCTGCTCGGCCGGCGCGGGTTCCACCTCCCCGGCCGGCCCCGGCCCGGCGGCCAGGGACGCCTCGCCGCTGACCGCCGCGCTCGGTACCGAGCAGCAGAGCGCCGGCCCGGCCCCCGCCGTCCCCGGCGCCCGGCCGGGCGGCACGGTGAACGTCTACAACGCCACCGACTTCCGCCACCTCGACCCGCAGAAGGTGTACGCGGGCGCCGCCTACAACACCTCGCTGCTCTGGGGCCGTCAGCTGACCCAGTACCAGGTGGTGGACGGCAAGGCCAGGCTGGTGGGCGACCTCGCCACCGACACCGGCACCTCCGGCGACGACGGCCGGACCTGGACGTACAAGCTGAAGGAGGGCGTGGCGTGGGAGGACGGGCAGCCGATCACCTCCCAGCAGGTCAAGTACGGCATCGAGCGCTCCTTCGGCAAGGGCTACGAGGTCGGCCCGCCGTACTGGCCGCAGTGGCTCACCAGCGAGGCGAGCTACGACGACGCCCGCAAGAAGTACGGCGGCCCGCAGGACGGCGACCTCGCCGCGATCGAGACGCCGGACGACCGCACCCTGGTGTTCCACTTCCCCCAGCCGCAGGCCGACGTGCCGTACATGGCCGCGCAGTCCTCCTCCTCGCCGGTGCGCAAGGACAAGGACACCGGCACCGACTACGACCGGCAGCCGTTCGCCACCGGCCCGTACCGGATCGTCGAGCACGTCCAGAACACCCGGCTGGTGCTGGAGCGCAACCCGCACTGGAAGGCGGAGACCGACCCGATCCGCAACCAGTACCCGGAGAGGTTCGTCTTCACCTTCGGCAAGGAGGCGCTCAACATCAACCAGGAGATCCTCTCCGGGCGCGACGGCGGCGCGGACGCCACCACGGTGGCCACCCAGCTCTCCCCCGAGCTCTACCAGACCGTGGACACCGACCCGAAGGCCAAGGAGCTGGTCGTCTCCGGACGGCAGGGCGCCTTCGTCACCTACCTGATGGTCAACAACGAGCGGGTGGCCGACCCCGAGGTCCGCAAGGCCCTCAACCTCGCCTACCCGCGCCAGCAGGCCCGCCAGGTCCTCGGCGGCAGCCGGGCCGGGGACCTCGCCAGCACGCTCAGCTCGCCCGCCCTGGTCGACTGGGAGAAGTACGACCTGAACCCGGCCAGGCCCGAGGGCGACCCGGAGGCCGCCAAGGCGGCGCTCGCCCGCGCCAAGCAGCCGCCCGCCTCGCTGACCTACGCGTACGCCAACACGCCCAACGGCCAGCGGGTCGCCCAGGTGCTCGTCGACGGCTTCGCCAAGGCCGGCATCACCATCGTGCCCAAGCCGATCGACCCCAAGGCGCTGCTGGACGAGGCGCACCGCGCCGACTCCCCCTACGACCTGTGGGAGGAGACCAGCTCGGTCGACTGGCCGACGCCCTCCACGCTGATCCCGTTCTCCTTCGACGGCCGCGCCAACAGCGACCTCAACTCCGCCCGCTACCGCAACGGCGAGGTGGACAAGGAGATCGACCGGATCAACCGGATCGGTGAGCCGCGGGCCAAGGCGAAGGAGCTGTACGCGCTGGAGCGGACGGTGATGAAGGACCTGCCGGTGCTGCCGTTCGCCTACCCGAACGTCAACCAGCTGCGCGGGGCCAACGTCGGCGGCGCGTTCATCCACCCGATCTACGGGTCGGTCGGCCTCACCTGGCTCTACCTCAAGTCCTGAGAACACCCCGGGCGGTCCCGCCGCGTGCCCCCCTCGGCGCGCGCGGGGGGGCCGCCCCCCCCCTTCGCCGACGTCCCCGCCGACCGGGTCGACGAACGGCTGGCGGCCGAGGCCCACCG